>CAIYYO010000199.1 GCA_903930485.1 Methanobacteriota archaeon | reverse complement strand
TGAGCGACATCTTTGCACCTCCTTGGTTGATACTCTACGGCTTCTTTGGAGTATCCCTCTGAGACATTAACGCCGTGTTTCTCTCTCGCCACGTCTAAGACTTGCCCGAATCTTCGACCTCTCAAGCAACCCTTCCGTGAATCAGAGCAGTCTATTATCCCCTCAAGCATGGCCAGGAGTTCAAAGACCCCGCCGCCTGTTTGATGCCGATAACAATACCATACCCCCTTCTGTGAGTCTAGTCGGAAGTTCATCCCGTTCTCGCTGCCGTGGACGGGATGCGCTCCTTGGTAGCACCCACCTGATTTCACCATCTTGGACGCGTCTATGAGTGAGAGAATATCGAGGCTTGGCCTATCCGTCCGCTTCACCGAAGGTATCCGCTTGACTTGGAACGCGGGTTTATGCCGCTGTATCTTCTCGAATATCGCGGCCAGTTCCTTAGACCACTGAGCCGTCTTCCTCGGAACGGCTCTCGGCTGAGTTGCCAACTTCTTAATCTCTTCAACGGACAGGCTTCGGAGTTCATCCGGCCTGAGTTGTATCCGGTAAAGACCTGTCTCCTGATGAACGCTGTTCGTCATGCGGACGAGGTGGTTCTTGCAGTAGAGAGAGGAGTCCAGCGTCGGGGCGGTGAACTTCAAGAAGTCCACGAACTTCTTATAGGCCTTATGCGGTTCGGGTATTGGCTCGGTCAGGAAGGATTCTTTAGGCACTATCACCAGGAAGCCCCTGCGCCCCGAGAAAACAATCTGTAACGTGCTGGGGTCAATCCCGTAATGCTCCTCAAGCCTGCTAACCGTCTTTACCGCATCCAGCCTCGCCTTCTCCACGTCGTCCAAAGAGCCGTCAAAGTCGAGGTAAAGATCACCCGTCTTCCTTGCTGTCTTGTCAGGCGTCTCGAACTCCCACAGACTCAAGGCTATGTCATGGTCTGAGACATGCTTTCGCAGAGTATGGACCTGGCTGGATTGAATCCACGTCCACGGCTGCCATAAGCCGCCTTTAGGCTTCAGGGAATAAAGACGGTAATCAAAAGTCATTCTGTTCCCTCCTCTTCCTGAAGCGTTGACTCTCCTTTGGACGTGAGCCTTATCCCGCCGCTGAAATGCTCGATAAGTTCCTTATCAAAGGCATGTTGCATGAGTTCCTGGAACTCGTCAGGGGTCAGGCCATACTTGCACTTTGGAGAACTAAGGATTGCTTTAAAAACGCGTTGAGGGTCGCTAAGTCCGCTGGCTATCGTTTTTAAGAAAAGAGTAAGAGAGTGTTTGTTTGACAGTGTATATAGGTTTAGAGCCTTAGTAACCTTAGTTTCCTTAGTAACCTTAGTGCCTTCGGGGTCGTCCTCCGTCAGGTCAAGTTCGCCATACCGTCGCTGAAATCTATCATCTATTTCCTCAGGAGATAAGAGATATTCGCTGTCGGGGTTACACCGTTGCCTGAACTTATGCGCTTTTAGTTGCCGTCCGACCCATGTTTCTCTAGGTGGGTTCTCAATGCTCAACCGTTCAGAAAGCCAGCCACGAATCTGTTTCACTTTATACCAGCCGCCTGAGGACACATTATCCCTCAAAACTTGGAGAAGCTGGAAGTCCCAATCAGACGAGAACACATCGACTTTATTCTCCTTGATAGACTCCTTTGCATATTCGAGAACACGTTCATAGACATCTTCCCCGAAGAATTTCGCCATCGCGAAAATAGGTCGCCAGATGTCTTCATTTCGATTTAGAATATTCTCAGAGAGGTGGGCGTCGTATATCTCTTGAATCGCCTGCCAGTTTTCGAGGACGAAAGCGAAACAGGCATCTCTAATCGGTCGCCACTCTTTTCCGTTCTCGCGTGGCCGCAGATTACCTTTTTTATTGGTTGTTCGCAAGAGACGAAATACAATACACCGCGATAGCGTAGATTCAGGCAGGCCGCTGATGTTCGCCACCACCTTAGGGCAGTAAACATCATAACTCCTCGTAACGAATCGGTTGTTGATTTTTTCAACTCGCTTCACCCGAGCCCCTTTCTCTATGCCCGCATTAAGAAGCTGGTCGCATAACTTCTTCCGGTCAGTATCGATTAACTCATACTCATCGATGCACAGGTTTCCTTTCGTTCCTTCAATAGAACGGAAGAAGGCCGCTTCCGTGATACTGCTCGCTGGTTCGCCATTGAAGGATAAAAGGCGGACGAGTTTCATGAGTTTACTTTTGCCGCTATCTTTGAGCGCGGTCAGGAAGAGTATAGGGAACGTCTCAAACAACTCAAAACAATAGGTTCCGACCACGAAACAGGCGAGTATGTCGTATTCGGCGGGTGCCTGTAAATCCATGTATTGCTCGAAGAGTTGTCTAATCGTTTCAAAAAGCATCTGTTGTTTTACGGGTTGGGCGCTATCTAACCAAGAAGTGATCCCCTCGCTACTCCACCTGTTCTTTGTTTCTTCAAGGTCGCTCGTATATGCAAGGCCGAGCAGCGCAGTAATCTCGTTTACTCCAACCGTCTCGCCTTTGATTTTATACGCCTTGTTTACGAACACCTCCTTCTTTGACGTTATGACCGCTTCAGTCAATCCCCTACCATAACGGACTAACTTCCCAACGTAGAAACAATCCCCAAAAACTCCTTGATTTAGGTTTTGGTAAGAGATGTCTGGCTGTCGTATTAATTCAATATTTTCTTTACTAAGGTTAGTTAGGTTAGTAAGGGACTTAAGGTTACTCAGGTTACTAAGGCTACTAACTACTTCAGGAGTTTTTAGCGTCTCAGCATTTCGTTTGATTTCGGCTTGAATGTCTACGGCTATCGCTCTCTCGACCTCGATTATTTTTTCCTCTCTCGCAGTAATCTTGTTTCGTTTCAAAAAGTTTCTGAATTCTTTCTTGCCCGCCGGTCTGTCAAAGAAGTCCGAAGAGAGCAGCACCACATCCTTAGTCTCGTCGCCTTTTTCAGGAACATAAAGGCCTATTTTGACCTTCTTTGATTCGGACACGTAATCGGCTTTCAGCGTTGCTTTAGCAGAGAGTGGGATCGGCTCGGTCATTCTGATTCCCCTCCGGCGCTCTTGGTTTTGAGTTTGACGATGGATTCAGAATGTATCATGTACTCCTGGCCGTAGTCGGAGAGAATTCTTAGAAAGTTTTGTGCGGTGGTTTTTTCAGCTATCCCTATTGCGGTTCGTATTTCTGCGCCTTCCCTGAAGACGACGCATATCTTTTTTCCTTCCAACTCCTCAAACATTTTTTGACCTCATCACTTGAAGCAGTTTTTCGCCTTGCTCATGGCGTTCAATGAAAATGATATGCTGCGACTACATGTAGTTTTCGAGGCGGTCGCCGCCTGTCGTTCCGTCTCGGTTCTCTTTCCTCTTTTCGAGCTTCTCGACTCGTGTGCGTAGTCGCTGGACTTCTGTTTCGAGCGCGAATCTCGCGTGCCTTTCTTCTTCGAGCATGTCGAAGAGGTCTTTCTTTTTCGCGTCGCTGAGTTCGCGTTTCATTTTTCTTTTTTCAGAAGTTCGCGAACTCCTGCTCGGATGACCTCGCTCTTCGTGGAGTAGTGCCCCGTCTGCACTGCCTTTTCGACTTCAGCGTCAAGGGCTGCGGGAACCACCACGTTCCAGTCGGCTTTTCCATGACTAATACTTGCTTTTTCCATCTTCTTTCCACTATATATTTCTGGGGGATGTGAAGATGCACCCATTTTTTCCGGGAATTGCGATGAACTGAAAAATGAGAAAAAATAGTTCCGTGGGGTCGGAGGCACGCAGTGGAAAACATAAGACCAGAGAACTTCAAGTATTTTTACACCTGTTAAAAAATCCTAAAGGAGTATATAGAGGAGCTAATGATTTCGGACTTGGCGAAAGGAGACTGCGAAACATTTATGAGGGCTTCCTCACCGCAGGCCTTACAGAATCAGTTAGGGGAAAAACAGACTTCGACAGAATCCCGTCAAGCAGGCTTGAGGCAAATGAGGCTCGAAGAAAGTTGATGCGAGACCTTAGCACACATTTGAATCTCAGCAAAGAGCCGACCGAGTGGCAGAAAGCCCATCCGCGCAAACTAAAAACGGAAAAGAAGGACAAGGTGCTGTATTGGATGGATGAGGATGAACGGACACTTTGTTATAGAGAAATACTCAAGCACCTCGGCCTTGAAAAGGACGACGAGTTCAGTATCTCCCCATTGAAGATAGATATGAATCGACGGGAAGAACGAGAGCATAAAGCCCTCTTGAAGCGTAGAAAATTACCTCAAGAGAAACAGGCAAAGGAGGAAGCTGCCGATTTGGTCTACGGAATTCTTGATACCTTAATTTTTTATATGGCTATATCGCCCGATTCCGATGTTAAGGCTGCCAATCTAGATCACCTTGAAGCAAATCGTCAAGCGATTAATCGAGTAATCCGTATGACTCCGGATTCTCGACATTGGACTCATGAGCGCTACATGCTTGAAAAGGTTAAGGAACTCCTCGACGATAACCAGCGCTATCTCGAAGCGGCATTGCGAGACCGGCAGAAAAAGAATCCGTCCTCCCACAATTCTCGAAGAATTAAAGATACATCCAGAAAGCCTTGAAACCCGTATCCTGTGGTCTTCTCTGATTTTCCGACTTCTAATCGTATGCAAAATAGCAAAAAGGCTAATCCAACGAAAACCAATCTTTATTATTTAATGACCCTTACCCAGCAAAGGCAAATTTTTTTCTCTTTTCTTGTCCTGCCAACAAAAACCAACCCCCAAAACCCAAAATCCCTGAATCACCCCTGCGAATGGTTGATATTTAATGTGTCTGAAGCGCAAGCTGAATTTTTTTTCTCTTTTCAATCTTTGTCAATCAACGAATAAACAAAAACCGTTTTTGTTTTTCGATTCCTTAAGATACCCCACTATGGCACCATTCAAAAATAACAGGCAACGTAAGGCCGTTATGGCCAAGTTGGGTAAAGGAGACACTAAGGCAATGAAACGGGCACCCTGGCCTCCGGCGAAGTTGATGGCGAAGATAAGACCCGAACCCGATGAGGATGCAATGGACGAGACTGAAGAAGAGGGGCCCGAACCAACCGAGGACGAAGAGTAAGGACTGACTTATGCAACGAGGATAGAAAGATGATTCTCTGCGAACCATGTCATGCCGAAGGCTGCCGAATGAACCGTCAAGTCCACGACTTCCAAGAGCATATTTCTCACTCGCAAGCGACCTGCGAACTATGCGGAGCTACGACGCTCACCGTAGACTGCGAGCCAGCAGGAAAGCGCCCAAGGGGTCGGCCCCAGGCCTCCGATCCCCCGCGTCCTTCTTCCGGATAAAATCAGTTAGTCAATTAATTGACTAACCGAACACTTCACCAATTCTTTGGCTAAGTGAGAGCGACCCCTGCTCCTTTCTTCCGGCTAATGCCCCTCGCTCACTCAAGGGTTCCAGGAGTCTGCCTTACTGCGGAGCCTTTGCCCTGCTCTTGATGAACTCCTTATACTGCTGGCCTACGGCTGGGTTGTTCTCTACGAATCCCTTGAGCGACCTGTCGAACTCCTCCCGTATGATTCGGTGGATTTCTTCGCTTCGGCTCAGGTCAAGGAACTTATGGCAGAATGCGCAGGATGTCCTTGACTTGTCCTGTTCCTTTCCGCAGTGAGGGCAGGCCTTTGTTAACTCCTCCTGCGGTGCCTGCTTCACGTTCTTACCCATGGCCTTGTTCTTTGCGTCCCTGATGTTCTGAAGGTCGGGGTGCAAGTAGGTGTCCAGCATCCTCGTTCCCTGCGTCCACCCCGCCATATATTTGACCTGGCTGTCGCTCATGAAGCCGCTGTAATACGTTAATGCGCCGTGTCGGAAGTTATGCGGATTAACCTTTTTCTTATCTGATACCCCTGACTTCTTGCCCAGCACCCGCAGGAGTTTCCTCAGATAGAAATAGTCCATAGCCTCAAGAGGCTTCCTCCCGTCTATCCTTATCCATAAAGGCGCGTCGGGGTCGTCGCCTTTGGGGTGGACTTCAAGCCATTCGCGCAAGTCGGCTTCGCTGAGGTCTATCGGCTTCTGGAATATTTTACGCCCTGTCTTTGTGATGGTGGTGTTCAGCATCAGGCCGCCGTCGTCCTCTATCACATCCCCCACAGTCAAAGAGAGATGCTCCCGAACACGATTACATGACTCAAACAAAGTCTTTATACATGCTCTGTCCCTGATGTTCTGCGCCTGCTTGCCCATGGATACCGCGTCGCCCCATGTAATCACCTGGTCGCTTCTCAGCGGTTCTATTACCGGACGCACCGCGACCAAACAGGCGACCTCCTCGGGAACGTATTTCAGTTCCGTGGTCTTGTCGGGCGACTTCACCCATTTATAGAAGCACTTCAGCATCCTCACAAAGTCGCATTTCGTGTTCGGGGAATAGTCGCTCTCGGTTATCTTCTTGTCCAGGCGCAGGATGTCGGCCTTGTCTGCCTTCTCGAAGTCTTTGCCGAGCATACGGGCGAGAGGGGTCAGCGTGTTATACCAT
>CAIYYO010000198.1 GCA_903930485.1 Methanobacteriota archaeon | reverse complement strand
TCCTTTTCATCCTGGCCGTGCTGCTGCTGTGCGCATCGAATGCATTCGCGGACGATCCTGTACCGAAGATAGACACCGGAGATACAGCATGGGTGCTCGCGTCAGCAGCCCTCGTGCTTTTAATGACGCCAGGGCTCGCGCTGTTCTACACCGGCATGGTGCGCAAAAAGAACGCGGTCGCGATGACAATACAATGCTTCGCGATCATATGCCTCATCAGCGTTCAATGGGTGCTCTTCGGATACAGCCTCGCCTTCGGCCCGGACAACGGAGGAGTGATCGGCGGCCTTGATTGGATCGGCCTGAAAGGCGTCGGAGCCGCGCCGGATGCAGATTATTCGGCCACGATCCCGCACATGGTCTTTATGCTTTTCCAGGCGATGTTCGCGATCATCACGCCGGCGCTTATCCTCGGCTCTTTCGCTGACAGGATAAAATTCTCTACCCTTCTCGTATTCGTACTCCTCTGGTCGACCATCGTCTACGACCCGGTGGCTCACTGGGTCTGGGGGGCAGGCGGCTGGATAAGGAATATGGGGGCCCTGGACTTCGCAGGAGGGACAGTCGTCCACATAACCGCAGGGGTATCCGCTCTCGCGGCAGCCCTTGTGATCGGCAGGCGGAAGGATTACGGCCAGAACATGAAGCCCCATAATGTGCCTATGATAATTTTAGGCGGCGGCCTGCTGTGGTTCGGCTGGTTCGGGTTCAACGCAGGCAGCGCCCTTGGCGCAAACGGCCTGGCGGCGAGCGCATTCCTTGCGACCAACACTGCTGCAGCGGCCGCTGGTCTTGCATGGATGCTGATTTCATGGATACACATGGGCAAGCCTAACGCCGTAGGCATAGTGACAGGCGCAGTCGTCGGGCTTGTGGCAATAACTCCCGCCTCGGGATACGTAGGCCCGATAGAGTCCATAATAATAGGTGCCCTTGCGTCTCTCGTATCGTACACCGCCATGTATCTCAAGAACAAGCACTTCAAAGTAGACGATTCACTGGATGTGTTCGCATGTCACGGACTCGGAGGCACTGTAGGCGCCCTGGCTACCGGGTTTTTCGCCTCAAAGCTGATAAACCCTGCAGGCGCAAACGGCCTGTTCTTCGGGAATGCAGGCCAGGTGGAAACGCAGTTCATAGCTGTTGCAGTATCCTGGATATACTCCTTCGTAGTAACCCTTGCGCTCTTCAAGATATTGGACAAGACAATGGGCCTGCGAGTCAGCGAAGACGAAGAAACGATCGGGCTCGACATAGCTTCCCACGGGGAGGAGGCATACGCGTAAAACTAATAGTAGGTGTAAAAGATGAAAAAGATCGAAGCGGTGATTAGGCCGGAAAAACTTAACCAGGTGAAAGACGCGTTGGCCGAGAAGGGATTCCCGGGCCTGACGGCGTATGAAGTAAAGGGAAGAGGCAGGCAGAAAGGGATAGCCCTCTCTTACAGGACGAGCGAATACCGGGTGGACATGCTGCCGAAGACGAAAATAGAGCTCGTGGTGAAGCAGGAAGACGTCGAAAAGGTGATAGAAACGATCATCGAGGTCGGCAAGACCGGGAGCATAGGCGACGGGAAGATATTCGTTCTGCCTGTCGATAACGTCATCCGTGTCAGGACCGGAGAAAGAGGCAAGGAGGCGATATGATAAGGAATTGATTTTTATTATCTTTTCAGCCTTGAAGAAAATTATTTGAGAAATAATTTCAATAGAAAATATTTATTAATTTATGAACATTCATATGATAGATATTCCATTATATATCGACTTATAAAAGATTTTATGTTTTTGATTATTTATGAATATGATATTCGGAGATCATTTTATT
>CAIYYO010000197.1 GCA_903930485.1 Methanobacteriota archaeon | reverse complement strand
GTAAATGAAAAACTCCTCGACAATCCTTCAACGATCAACATAGACTGCTACGGGGACGGATGGATAGCAGTCATAGAATTGCTCGACAAGGAGAAAGAGAGCAAGGACTTAATGGACGTGAAGGAGGCTGTCAAACACTATAAAAAGATCCTCGACAAAGAGAAGGAGAGATATGCCGGCATCTATGATTAATCGCTGAGCGCCTGCAATATGCCATCCGTCGACCTCACCCTTCCGATCCGCCTGAATACGCTCCCGACCGTGTTCGCGTGCAATTGAGCCGTCATCGACGACATCGCGTCCTCGGCGAAGACCTGCTGATACCCGTACTCGTATGCGAACCTTGCCGTGCTCTCGACACCGACGTTGGTCGAGATCCCGCATAAGACGATGGTGTCTATCTTTCTCCTTCTCAGCTGCAAGTCCAGTTCTGTACCATAAAAGGCTCCCCATTGTTTCTTGGTGATTATGACATCCGAGGGCTGCGCTTTAAGTTCCAGGACAAGCTCGCTCCAGTCGGCTGGCATACTGGCAGGAGTGCTCCACTGTTCGTCGGCGGCGGGTTTAAGCCCGTCGGCATCGGTCGTTGCGACGCGGACGAGAAAGACGGGCATCTTATTTTTCCGGAACACATCTGCGAGCCGTGCGGCATTGGCGATCACAGTCCTAGAATCATGCGGAGCGGTCGGACGGGAAGCTATGCCTTTCTGCAGGTCGATAACGACTAAAGCCGTGCGCTCCTTATCTATTACAAGATCATCCGTCAACTCAACCACCCGCTGGATTATATTTTGTTTTGTAAACCTAATAGACATTGAATGGACAATCTCGACGACGTCATAAAAGCTCACGCTATCGCCAACCGCATTAAATACGGCACGGCCAGCGAGAAGGCGGTCTACGGCCAGGTCCTTGCCGGCGTGCCCGAGGCCAGGAAGGATGCGAAAGCGGTTTCGGAAAAGGTCGCAAGGATCGTTTCCGAGGTCAATGCGATGCCTGAGGAGGCGTTGAAGGCCCTGGGCGTTGTGGAAGAGAAGGCTCACGAAGAACGCATTCCGGAACTCGTCCTCAAAGAAGTCCCGCAGCCTTTGGTCATGCGCTTCGCGCCTAACCCGAATGGTCCGGCGACCCTTGGTTCCGCCCGCGGTATGATCGTGAATTCGGTCCTTGCAAAAAAATACGGCGGAAAATTCATCCTCAGGTTCGACGACACAGACCCGAAGACCAAGAAGCCGATGTTGTCCGCCTATACCCAGTACGTCGAAGACTGTAAGTGGCTTAACGCCGTGCCGGACGAGATATTCTACGCATCCGACCGGATAGGAAAATACTACGAATACGCCGAGACCCTTATTCAGTCGGAAGGCGCATACGTCTGCTTCTGCCCTCAGGAGGAGTTCAAGAAACTTAAGGATGCCGGAAAGCCTTGCCCGGACAGGGGCCGCAGCGCTGACGAGAACATGCTGCTCTGGAAAGGCATGCTCAAGAACAAATACAAAGACGGCGAGGCCGTTCTCAGGATCAAGACCGACATAACGCACAAGGACCCTGCGATGCGCGACTGGGTCGCCTTCAGGATAGTCGACGAAGAACACCCGCGCGTAGGCTTGAAACACATTGTCTGGCCCATGCTCGACTTCGAATCCGCTATAGAAGACCACCTGCTGGGGACCACGCTGATCATACGCGGCGTAGACCTTGCCGACTCGGAAGGACGGCAGAGATACGTTTACGACTACCTTGACTGGAAGTATCCAAAGACACTGCACTGGGGACGGATACGGCTGGAGGAATTCGGAAAATTCTCGACCAGCATGATAAAGAAGGCGATAGCCGAAGGCGAATACACAGGATGGGACGACCCCCGTCTGCCGACACTTATGGCTGTCAAAAGACGCGGGATAACTCCTGAAGCCATTAGGAAAGTCATGATATCGCTCGGCATGGGAGTAAACGACGTATCCATCTCGATGGAGACTGTCTACGCCGAGAACCGGAAGATACTCGACCCCACGGCGAGCAGGTATTTCTTCGTCCAGGACCCCGTGAAGTTATCGATCAAAGGCGCGCCGGAGACACATGTCAAGAACCCGCTGCATCCGGGTTTTAAGGAAAGAGGCTCGCGCGAATACATTCTAAGGCCCGACGCTTCCGGGAACATCGAGGTATTCATAACAAAAACAGATGCAAGCGAACTCGCGGACGGAGAAGTGATACGGCTCATGAACCTGTTCAATGCAAAGATAAAGAGAGACGATTCCGGGGTCACGGCAGAATACCTGGCCGGGAAACTATTAGACGTGAAGAAGATCCAATGGGTCGTCGAACACATCGAGGCGGCGCTTGTCACGCCGGACAGGGTATTAAAGGGCTACTGCGAGAAGGCGTGCGAGACACTCAAGGTAAACGACATAGTTCAATTCGAGCGGGTAGGGTTCGCGAGGCTCGATGCTTTGGAAAAAATGATGGTGTTCTATTTTGGGCATAGGTGAAAGATGAACCCGCGATTATCTAAAAGTGGTTTGAGCGAGTACTGAAAGATGTTTAAAGTACCTATGTGGGTGGATAAACTATCATTCATTATTCTTGTTTCATTGGTTCTCATTATTTTCCACTTTTTTCTGCCTATCCAACTGAGGGAAAAAATGGTTTTGGATGTTAGGCAACAGACTTTGATAAGTATTTTCTTTTCAAACTATTTACACGCAGACGTGGAACACTTAATAGTCAATGTTCTTCCATACATATTTTTAATGATATTTACCCTAGAAACAGATAAGAAAAGGTTTTACTCTATATCAATAGTTAATTTGCTCATAGTGCCGATTATTGCCTCACTTGTTGTACTATTTTTAGATTCTGGAAAAATTGAAACATATGAGGGTTTTTCAGCGGTTTTATTTGCTTTTGGTGGATACATGATTTATGGACTTTGTGCCTACTTGAAGAAATCCTTTAATTTCATGATGAGGTATTCCTTTATGGCGATTTTAATCCTTAACTTCTTGATATGGTACTCTGTCACCCTGTATGGCTTTTATATTTTAGTTGCCCTTTTTATACTGTCTCTTATTTTTCTAATTTTATTTTGGTCATTTAACAAAAGGATTCTGGGCAAAATAGGCAAAGGGATGGCGCTTTTTGTTTCATTCTCTTTTTTACTTGCCATCTGTATCCTTTATGCTGCACTATCCAAGAGTATTGTCACTTCAGGACAAATAGTTACAGACGCGCATCTGGCAGGCTGTGTCAGCGGGTTGATATCCCCTTTCATTTACGACAACTTCTAAACTCTTATTCCGTATGGGAGCAATATTTATTAACTTAATACCATAATTCTAAACTTTCGTTATTTGAGTAGTATCTAGTACCGATGACGATGAATTTTTTTATGAGGAGGTAAAAAATGGCAGGTTACGTAAAATTTGAGGCTCCTAAGGAGCTGGTCGATCGTGCTTTGGAAGCCGTCGAGATGGCAAGGGACAGCGGAAAGATCAGGAAGGGTACCAACGAGGTCACCAAAGCGGTTGAACGAGGGAATGCGAAGCTTGTCTTGATCGGCAGCGATGTTTCTCCGCCCGAGATCGTGATGCATCTTCCGATGCTGAGCGAGGAGAAGGGGATTCCGTACTTGTTCGTTTCCAAGGCCGACATAGGCGAGGCGGTAGGCGTACACGTACCGACTGCTGCGGCAGCGATCGTTGAGGAAGGCACCGCAAAGGACATTCTTTCCGACGTCGTTTCGAAGTTGAAGGAGTTGAAGAAATAAATTTCTTTTTCTGATGTGTCAAAATGGTTTCAGCTGAGGTTGTTAAGATAATCGGCAGGACCGGTATCTACGGAGAAGTCATACAGGTGATGTGCAAGATACTGGACGGCTCCAATCAGGGGAGGGTGATACGCAGGAACGTGCGTACCCCGGTCCGGGAAGGCGACATACTGAACCTGGTAGAGTCTGAGAGAGAGGCTAAGCCCTTGAGGTGAATGAGATGGATTGCAGTTTTTGCGGTAAGGAGATATCGCGCGGGACGGAAACAGTCTACGTCACGAAGAGGGGTAAGGCGTTGTATTTCTGTTCAGGGAAGTGCGAGAAGAACATGATCGTCCTTGAGCGTAAGCCGAGGGAGACCAAGTGGACCTTGGAGTACCGGGACGAGAAGGTCATCAGGACCAAGTCCGGTGCTGTGGAATCGGCTGCTGCCAAGGAGCGGAAGGCGAAAGAGACGGCGGACGAGAAGGCGATTGAAGAGATGGACTCTGAAAAGGCTTCTGAAAAGAAGGCCGAGACGGTCGAGGATAAAAAGGGCCCAAAGAATGATAAGCGCGGGAAGCATGCGGAAAATAAGGCCCCCAAGAAGGAAGTGAAGGCCGAGAAGCCCGCGGCCAAGCCGAAGAAGAAGGAAAAATGAAGACCCTTGTCATCGTCAAGCCCGACGGGGTCAAAAGGGCTCTTGTCGG
>CAIYYO010000196.1 GCA_903930485.1 Methanobacteriota archaeon | reverse complement strand
ATTATTCCCGCATCCATCGCCTTCAGGTAGATGTCGCGGGAAGCCGGCGCGACTATGAATCTGACGTCTTTGTCCACCTTTTTCCCTTTCAACAAATCGGCCGCTATCTTCAGGTCCTCAAGCCGGCCGTTTGTGCACGTGCCGAGGTATGCTTCGTCGACCTTGGTCCCGAATACTTCCGATATGTTGCAGACGTTGTCCACCCTGTGAGGCCTTGCTATCTGGGGTTCGAAGTTCGCGGCGTCGTATTCCAGGACTTTTGCATAGACTGCGTCTTTGTCGTTCTTCACTACCTTAGGACTTTTGTTGGAATGCTCTTTCACCCATCTCAGGGTCTTCTCGTCAGGCTCCACGAGTCCTGCCTTGGCGCCCATCTCTATAGCCATGTTGGACAAGGTCATGCGCGCATCGACGCTTAGCCCGGTTATCGTCTCGCCTGCAAATTCGGCGGCCATGTAGGTCGCTCCGTCGGCGGTCACGTCGCCTATCAGCTTCAGTATGATGTCCTTGGAGTAAACGCCTTTCGGAAGCTTGCCGTTCACGATGAACCTCAGGGTCTCCGGGACCTTGAACCACAGTTTTCCGGATGCGAAGACTGCGGCCATGTCGGTACTCCCTATGCCTGTCGCGAATGCGCCGACGGCGCCGTAAGTGCACGTGTGCGAGTCCGCGCCGACGACGAGGTCGCCGCACGTGACGTGCTTCTCCATCATGATCTGATGGCATACCCCGCATCCGACGTCGTAGAAATTAGTGATCCCCATGTCTTTGGCGTAGTCGCGCATCATCTTGTGAAGCTTCGAGACGGATTCCGACTGACTGGGGGAGTTGTGATCTATCACAAGGGCTATTCTTTCCGGGTCGAACACGTCTTTGGCGTTCATGTCGTTGAACGCGTTTATGGCGAGCGGCGTCGTTCCGTCCTGCCCCATCGCGTAATCGATGTCTGCAACGACTATCTCTCCCGCGTGCGCGTCCTTGCCCGAGTGGTTGCCCAGTATCTTTTCTGAAATAGTTTTACCCATTTTCCCTTTTTCTATTCGTTGGATATTTAATCTGATTACGGTCCTATAAATGCATTCCTATTCTAGGCCCTTACGACTTTCAGGAGGTCGGCCTTCGTCACGATGCCCCGTATGGTTCCCTTGTCGGTCACGAGCACGGCTTTGCTGTGCTCAAGGAGGGACGATAGCGTGCCTATGTTCGTGTCGGGGTTCACCTGGGGAAGCGGCTCTTCCATGTATTCCCCTACTTTCCTTTCCGATATGGCGGCGATGTTTCCTCCTTTGGAGATCTGATTCATGATAACGCCTTCCGATATCGAGCCTCTTTGGTTCCTGCCTTCGAGGACAGGTAGCTGGGATACGTTGTGTTTTTTCATCTTGTTGACCGCGGTCCTCATCGTATCGACGGTTTGAACGTTAACGACGTCCGTCGTCATGATCTCTTTGGCCGTGATGCCTTTTTTCTTTCCTATGTCCAGGGCGGTGAATATTTTTACGACCTTGGAGTACCTCGGGTCGACGGACCCTGCTTCTATCCTCGCTATGAGGGACTGGCTTGTGCCGGCTCTTTTTGCGAGCTCTGTCTGGGTGAGGCCAAGTGACTTCCGCATCATGATTATACGCTCAAGGTCCGGCATTTGCATGTTAATGATTACGTATCCGGGCTATAAAAATTATGTTATTATGCATATTTCCTCTGATATAGTATTTATATAGGAATATTGCATATAATTAATCCTGAAAAAAACCTGGGGCAAGCATGAAAACCATCGAAGACATAAACAAGAAGATCAGGAACGGCGACGCCGTAGTCGTCAGGGCCGACGAGATGCCCGACATCTTCGAGGAAAACCCGAAGAAAGCAGCCGAGGAAGTCGACATAGTGACAACGGGAACCTTTGGAATGATGTGCTCTTCAGGCGCTTTCATAAACTTCGGCCACTCCGACCCGCCTATCAAGATGACGAAGGTCTGGCTCAACGACGTGGAGGCCTACACTGGAATAGCCGCAGTGGACACATACATCGGCGCGGCGCAGATCAGCGACGAGAAAGGCTTTGAGTACGGCGGCGGCCACGTCATAGAAGACCTTGTGGCCGGGCGCGAGATAAACCTGAGGGCAGAGGCGTACGGGACAGACTGCTACCCTAGAAAGAAGGCAGCAACCTCAGTCACATTGAACGACGTAAACCAGGCGATGCTCTTCAATCCCAGGAACGCCTACCAGAGGTACAACGCGGCAACGAACTCCTCTGACACGGTCCTCTACACTTACATGGGCACGCTGTTATCAAACAAAAAGAACGTGAACTTCGCAGGCTGCGGAGAAATCAATCCGTTGATGAACGATCCGGAGTACAGGACCATCGGCTTCGGCACTAGGATATTTTTGGGCGGGGCCAAAGGATACGTTACCGGAGAGGGCACGCAGCATAATCCGAAGGTCGGCTTCGGCACGATATCAGTCAAGGGCAACCTTAAAGAGATGTCGGACGAATATCTCAAGGGCGCGACGGTCCAGGGCTATGGGACGTCGCTTTTCGTAGGGATAGGCATCCCGATACCGATCCTGGACGAAGACATGGCAAGGAGGACCGCGATCCGTAACAAAGACATCTCGGTCAAGATACTCGACTACGGGGTCCAGAGGCGCGACCGCCCGGTCGTCAGGGAGGTGTCTTACGAGGAATTGTTCTCAGGCAAGGTCGCAATCGACGGCAAACAGGTCAGGAGCAGCCCATTATCCAGCATGAAGGTTTCGATCAAGATAATGGAGCAGCTCAAGCAATGGATCGAGGCCAAGGAATTCTACCTGACCAAGCCAGTCGAAACTCTTCCGAAGGATACCGTCTTAAAGCCGATGAAGCCGAAGTCTGAAACGCCGTTCGTCAACGACGTGATGACGAAGAAAGTGATTTATGCGTCACCGACGGACTCGATCGGCCGGGTGTCCGTGCTTATTGTGGACAATAACATCGACCAGGTCCCGATAATCGACGAAGAAGGCAAGCTTGCAGGCATCGTTACGGCGTGGGATCTGACGAAAGCCATCGCTACCAAGAAGACCAGGCTTGAGGACATCATGACTACAAAAGTCATCACTTCGAGGAAGGGCGAATACGTGGACGTCGTAGCCAGGAGGCTGGGCAAGCATCAGGTCAACTCTACGCCGGTCGTGGACGACGACCGCAAGGTCATAGGCATCGTGACTTCATCAGATATCAACAAGGTACTTAACAGGAGGTAGTAACATGAACAAATACATCCTTAAATTCCCGTCAGACGTCGTGTCTTCGCCGGTACTGGCCGAGACTATACTCGAGACAGGGACGGTGCTCAACATACTGCGGGCAAAGGTCGACTACAACGAGGGAACGATCGTCATAAGCGTCCTCGGCGACGAAGAGAAACAGAAGAAGGTGGTCGAGATACTGACCAGGAAGGGCGTCGAGGTAAGCAAATTGCGAAAAGGCATAATCAACGAAGAGGAGAGGTGCGTCAACTGCGGCGCCTGCATATCAGTCTGCCCGGCGGGCGCGATATCCTTCGACAAAGAAGGCAGCATAAAGATCGAGAAAGAAAAATGCCACCGCTGCGGCATATGCCTTGAGGTCTGCCCGAGACGGTCGTTATCCATCCAGGAGTACTGAGGAAATGAAGCTGGCGAGGTCGCAAATAAGCTATAAGCAGACTCATCTGATAATCCTTGCCCCGGTCAGCCTGGATAAAAAAGCGCTGACGGTGTTGATAGAAAATTACGGCCTGCTGGAGAGATATATACAGAAGGAGCCCTTGTTTCTTTCATCCTACGAACCGGTGCCGGTCGACAAAAATGCTCCGGCAATAGTGCATTCAATGGCCGATGCCGCGGAAAAGGCGGGCGTCGGTCCGATGGCCTCGGTCGCGGGCGCGTTCTCCGACCTCGTCGGGAATTTTTTCCTCGAGAAGGGAGCCGAAGAGGTTATCGTCGAGAACGGCGGAGACATATTCATGAAGATAACCCAACCTAGGAAGATAGGAGTACACGCCGGGCCCTCCAAGTTCTCGGAGAGGTTCGGGTTCGAGGTTTTGCCCGAGGATACCCCTCTAGGGGTATGCACTAGCTCGGATTCTGTGGGGCCTTCGATCAGCCTCGGGAAAGGCGATGCTGTGACGGTATTCGCTTCGACTGCAGCCCTAGCCGACGCCGCGGCGACGGCGATCGGAAACGTAGTCGTGGGCCATGATGCGCTGGCGAAGGGGCTCGCGAAGGCGAAATCCATCGACGGGGTCAGGGGGGTTGCGATAGTCAAAGGGGCAGAGCTCGGTGTCTGGGGAAGAGTCCCGTCCCTAATAAAAACGGCTAATCCAAAGTAGAATAGCGTAAAGAGCATAAAATGAACACTATTTCAAAACATGGTCTAGTAATAATCGGCGGGGGAGGCGCAGGCCTTACAGCCGCTCTCGCGGCCAAGAAGACGAGCTTTGAAACCGATATCACGCTGATAACCAAGGACTGCCTCTCTTATTCTCCGTGCGCCCTGCCTTTCGTCATAAGCCGGGAGATAGAAGACTTCGGCAAGATATCCAAAGGCCTGGAAGACATCTGCAAGATGAGCGGGATAAAATACGTGTTCGGCGAAGCAGTATCCATCGACGTCAAAAACAAGACGGTAAAGACGAAACATACCGAGATACCATACGGCAGGCTGATAATCGCCACCGGCGGCAATCCGT
This sequence comes from Methanobacteriota archaeon, assembly GCA_903930485.1. GTDB lineage: Archaea > Altiarchaeota > Altiarchaeia > IMC4 > QMZM01 > CAIYYO01. The sequence goes on along the minus strand of CAIYYO010000196.1, from coordinate 8,808 downwards.
CCATCCCGCCGATAAAGGGCGCACATCTAAGGAACGTATACACCCTACACAGGATAGAGGATGCGCAGAAGATATCCGAAGCCACAAAGGATGCGAAGCACGCGGTCGTCGTAGGCGGAGGGCCGATCGGCCTCGAAGCTGCTGCTGCATTCAGGGAACTCGGCATCAAAGTCGCGCTCGTGGAAGGCCTTGAATATGTACTATGCAGGCTCTTCGATCCGGACTACTGCCAGCTGATAGAGAAAAAGCTCGAAGAAAAAGGGATCGAACTTGTGAAAGGCAAGAACGTGGAAGAGATCGTCGGAGCCGATAAGGTCATGGCAGTCAAGGTCGCCGGGCGCGAGATCCCTGCAGACATCGTAGTCTTGTCGACGGGCGTGCGACCCGGGATAAAGATAGTCGAGAACACCGGCATCGAGGTCTCAGGCGGCGGGATAAAGACCGACGAGTACACCGAGACGAACGTCAAGGGCATCTATGCCGCAGGCGACTGCACTATCACGAAATCAGTTCTAACCGGCAAGCACATGCCAAGCCTCCTCGGAACGACCGCGATCCGGCAGGGCACGGTCGCGGGGATAAACGCCGCAGGAGGACACGCAGTATTCGACGGAGTACTTGGCTCTACCATACTGAAGATATTCGACCTAGAAGTCGGCAGGTGCGGCTTGACGGAAAAGGAGGCAAAAGCCGAAGGCATTGAGACCGTGACCGGCCGTGTCAAGTCGACGACGACGGCCGAATATTATCCCAAAGGCAAATGGCTCGAGCTCAAGCTGTTATTCGAAGCCAAGGACGGGAAGATAATCGGCGCCCAGGTTGTCGGAGGCGGAGGCGTCGCAGGAAAGATCAATCTGCTGACGTTCGCGATATCAAGGAAGGCGACCGTAGAGGACCTGGTCAGGCTGGAGTATTGCTATACTCCGCCGCTTGCGCCGTCCCATAATCCCATAGTACTCGCGGCCGAGAACGCTTACAGGAAGATGAAGAGGACGAGGGAGAAAGAGAAGAGATAGGCCCCGTTTATTTATTTATACGCCACTTCCAGATAAGGCGCCAGCGCTCCTCCGGCATAGAAGGACGAGTCCTGCTGTGCCCATGCATTCTCCTTGCCGCATGAGCTTGCTCCGTCTTTTTCCCACAGCCCTTCCGTCCCGCGCACCTGGAACGACTGATGCATCCTTCCCGTGGCGTAGCCGTTCTTCACATAGTCCGTTACGTCCAGTGCGTAGTCTCCCACGCTCCTCATTCTCTGCTCGGTAAGCAGGGTCGCGGGAAGATCGTTCAGCCTGGCGCATTCGGCGCAGTATGGCTGCGTGCATATGTCCCCTCCAGGAGCGCATTTTGCCGGAGCCCATTCGTCGACGCTTACCCCGTAGACCCTGAGAGAGATCTCTCTGACCGTCTTGGATGCCGTGAGGTGCAGTTTCGCCCCGATTATGGTCCTGCCTTTAGGCATGGAAGAGAGGTCGTACTTCAGGTCGAACCTTTCGGTGGACGGCGCATAGAATCCGTTAGGCGTCTTGTAGCATTTGTATCCGGCCATCAGCCTGCTATCCTCGTTCAGGGTATTGCACGCATAGTAACTGTTCTCGCATCCTCCGTGGACTTCCATTGCATAGACTTGCACGAGGGATTCGGACTGTATCTTGACTGAATCGATAAGGGTCTTTTGTATCGACGACGTCTTAACCGTTCCGCATGAAAGATACGAGTAGTCGAGCTGCATGGATGAGCCTTCGCCGGGCCTGGGAGTGATCGAGAGAAGGCATTCGGCGTTTTTCCCTGGCTCGACAATTTTGACGTCGCACGATATCAGCCGGTTGACCGATGTCTTCGATGTGACGTCTTCTACCGTGATGGCCGATGACCCTGTGTTTTGAACTAAGACTTTCAACGTCGTCGGATTGCCGTAGACTAGATTCCCTGAGCCGAGGACCTTCATGTCCACGCTTGAATCAGATGGGTCGACTACGTTTATCGTCTTTGTCAGCTTTATCTCTCCGACTTTGAAAGCGTCGGGAGTTATCTGCGAGCATGCGGCTTTCTTCCCTTCGTCCGTGCTGAACGAAGCGACGGGCGCTGGAGTTCCTGAAAAACCGGATACGCCCCGGCAGCTTGAATAAGTCACGGGCTTGGCAACCGCTACGTTCCCTGTCTTTGGGCTGACATAATAATAAAAGCATTCGACGTCGTAGCTGGCATCAAAAATGAACGGCTCCCTACCGGTGACCTGATAATATGAGCCGATCTGCGCGAGTCCCGGAGAATCGACGGGCTTCTCCCTCAAAGAGCAGGCGACGCCGCCGCTTATCGGCCTGATCTTCGCATCGGCTATGTAGTCGTCGACTGCGGTCCCTGATTTCGCACAAAGCAGCCCTAAGCCAATCTTCGCCTGGTTCACCGGGCCGCCGAATGCACCCGGATCGGCAGGGTTCTCTCCCCCGCATCCCATCAAAGACCTGGCTGCGGAGGTGACGTCCTTTATCCAGTAGATCTGCGGAGAATCCACGTATCCGCCGCCGTCCCAGTATTCTCCGTCGACCACGTTGTTCTGCAGAGTGAAGCTGTCTCCGAGGCATAACTCATTTCCTACGACCCGATTCTCGGAGGTCACTAGCTTTATGTCTTCAGGAATGGACAACTCTGCGCTCAGAAAGAAATGGCCGGTATACGGGACTTTGTAGTCTCCCAGGATGCTCGCCATTACGTCGTTGTCGTCCAGGGGCTGGAATGACACCGAATTTTGTAAGGCGTAGCCGCTGCACGCTAACAACAAGATTAGGACCCCTGAAACCACAAGACCCTTTTTCATTTCCCGCCTCTCGAATAATTGATGAACGCGACAAGCAGCACCAATAACAAACATGCGACGCCTCCGAGCAGCCAGGGATTAAAGTAATCGAATGAAGCCTTGCCCGTCGAACCGCTTGCCTGCGGCTCTTTTTCCTGAGGCGCTACGGTCTGTCCCGCCGGCTCGTCGCTTGAATTTCCAACCGACACTTTTGCCCCGTCGCTCATGGGTCCGCTCTTCTCGACGGCCTTCAGTTCGTAAACGCCTTCCTGCAGCCCTGTAAGATTGAACTCGCCCTCGAAGTGCCCCTTGAACCTTGCCTCCCTCGTTCTGACAAGGTCTCCGCTTTGCGCCGACAGATAGACTGCGACCTCGCCCCCGATAGGGTCGCCGTATTTGTCCAGGAAGTCGATGGAATAATCCAGTTTGCCGTACGCCTTGCCTGGAGCAGTGAGCTTGAAGGTCCTTCCGTTGTTCTCGAATTTCGAGTAGTCATAGACTAATTCGACTTTGTCGACCGCAGCGCCGCCGGCATCGTACACCACAGCATCGACCGTCAACAACGTAAGCCTGCCGGGCGCGACGACATCCATCTTCCCGGACTTGATCACAGATGAGAGGTCAGTTATGGGATACTCTCCTTTAGCGATAACGGCCCCGGACCCGTCGGAAACGTTCAGCCTGACCGAGGCCGGAGAAGCAATGCCGGTGTCCCCGGGTTCTGAAGCGGAGTTGGATAGACAGAATGCAAGCGACGCCTTGTCGCCTTTGGCCAGCGGGAAGCGATCGAGCCCGACCCAGACGAACCTGGCCCTGCTGCCCTGGACGAAGAACCTGACCTTGAGGATAGACTTCCAGTTCCGTTCCCCGAGCGAAGCCGTTATCCTAGCAACGTAGACGCCGACCGGCAGACCGCTCAACTGGTATTCCAGATCTTTCGAGTCAGACACCGATTCCGTCCGGGCGTAGGACTTGATGCCCGACCCCGTGTCGTCCCATTTGTAAAGCTCGTAGGCCAATATCACAGGATCCTTGTCGAGGTTGATAAGCTTGGTCCGGAGGTCTACGGATTGCCCGGGCTTTATTCCGGGAAGCGGTCCGCGAAAGTCGTATGCATTGCCGTTAAACGTCGTCGAGCCCTTGTCGAGCATGCAGACGTCCGAAGGCGATCCGCTCACCTTGAAGCTGGTCCGGATAGCCGGAACCGACGACATGAACGTGAGGCCTGCTGCATTGAATTTCTCGTCTACCGGGAAGTATGCATTCACCAGATAATATCCGGGCTTTGCGTTCTTCGGAATCTTCCATATGAACGTGCCTGAATAATTGTCTCCTGCCTGCAGATTAAGGTCTTTTTCCGCAAGGTAGTCGTCGACTATGTCGGCATCGTCTTTCCTGGAGTCCATGGAAGGCCCCTGGTACATCATGAGAACCCGTACGTCACCCTGGACGAGCGGGCTTCCGAAGTCATTTTCCAGAGAGTATCGCATGTTGACGGTCTCTCCGGTGATGTAGACTGCTTTTTCGGGAGCGAGCTCCATAAAACGGAGCCCATCGAAATGATAGTAGTCGCCGCATGACGCTTCCTCGACAGCGGCCGATGCACAGGGCAGGATGAATAAAACGGAAAGCAAGGCTGCGAAAGCTTTGCGAGGATACATATTAGAGCATAGGAGCAAAGCTATAAATACATAAAAAAAGTTAAAAAAATAAAATCAAAAAAAATATCCCGAAGCTCACTGACAGCAGCATTTCTTGCCGCCGCCGTCGTCTCCGAAGATATGGTGGCAGCCCAAGCCGCCGCACTCGCTGTTCACGGAGCATTGCCCGATGATCCCCCTGATGTCGCTCCTGGAGTCCGAGCATCCTTGCGGGAGGCAGACAAACTTTCCTTTGAAATTGTAGTAGTTCTTATGGCACTCCCAGCCTTTTCCAAGCCGCGCAACGCAGTCTCCGCTTGTGGCGCAGACTCCCCCGTCGGGCTTTACGCATTTGCCGTCTATGCACTGTGCGTCGAACCCCCTCTTATGGATGCATTCGAAATCGTTCGCGCATGGAACGTACGGAGGGGCCTTGGGCGCATAGACCAGCTCCAGATAAGGCGCGATGTCCCCGGTTCCGACGAACTCCACGTCCTTCACGGTCCATTCGCCTACCGCACTGCATGAATCCTTTCCTTCGCTGTCCCACGTCCCTTCTTCGCCGCCGACGGTATAGAGAATATCGGTCTTGCCGGCCGCTATAGCCGCCTTCACGCTGTCCGTAACGTCGAAGGAAACCACACCGCCACTCTCCACCCTCATGGTCTTGGGCGATGGATTCAGTCCGCCGTCATAGACACCGCCGCATTCCGAGCAGTACGGGCGCAGGCATATGTCCCCTCCCGGAACGCATGATACCTGGTTCCACCCGCTATTCCTCGTGTAAAGCGACAACTCCTGAGGCTGATTCACCTTAACTGCCATAAGATTCAGGCTCGCGCTCACGATATCCTTGGAAGAGGATTCAGGGAGCATGTATTTCAGGTCGAATCTGGCAGTGCTTGGAGAGAAGAACTTGTTGTCAGTATTATAGCATGAATAACCGGCAAAGAATGTCCCGGCCTTGGCCGGATAATCGCACATGTAATACTGGTTCGAGCAGTCGCCCTTCACGTTGACGCTGTATGCCTGCGCCGACGATGCGGGCTTGACCACTGTTGAATCGACGAGGCTCTTCACGGCCGTTTTCGTAACGGTCTTTCCGCACATCTGACACGTGTAAGAAAACTCCACATCCACACCGCCCCCCTGCTGAGGGGTCACCGACAACAGGCACTCGGCCTCCTCGCCCGGCTTGATGACCGGCATGTCGCATGATATGAACCTGTGGTCGGCCTTGGAGCTTAGGTCGGTTACGGAAACGTTCTCTTCACCAGTATTCCTGATGAGTACCTTTAGCGTGTTGGCTTCGCCCGCCTTCATTGAATCCCCGCCGATGACCGTCATCTCGACGTTCGGAGTTTGCGCGTCGACGACCTTAATCGTCTTAGAAAAGGTTATGGTCCCGACGTTGTAATTACTCCAATCGCCCGTGGCATTGTCGTCCGCGGCAATCACCGTAATATTTGTCGAATCCCCGCACAAGCCGCGCCTCGCAGGCGACAAAGCGCCGACTTCCCCCTTGCTGGTAGTGTAATAGTAAAGACAGTCGACGTCGAACTCGGCTTTGAAGTCGATTGTTCCCGTGTAAACCGCCTTGTATGAGTCCCCGAGATGGCTCGTCCCCGAGGCATCGACTTTTCTATCCTTGAGGTAGCAGGTCACGCCGCCCATCACGATCTCGTCCAATCCGAGTATAGGCGGGCTGTTGGCCCCGATAGTCAGGTTAAGCGCCTTCATGCAGATGCCTCCAGTCCCCGGCTGCATGGGATACGTCTGGGTAGCCACAAGCTCACGGTAGGCTTGAGTGTTCTGGTTCCCGGCATTAAGAGAATCGACAAGCTCGCTCACGTTCAACGTAGACCAGTGGATCTGCGGGTCTCCGACGACTCCGGCATCCTGCCAGTACTCGCCTTCAGCCAGGTTCTTCTGGAAGGTGAAACCGTCCCCGACGCAGACCTCGTTCCCGACGACGGTCCCATCGTCCTTGACGAGCTTAAGGTCTTCAGGAATCGTGATCTGGGCGACGAACATGATCCTCGTCCCGGGCAGCCGGTAGCCGACGGAAGTATCTAAAGCGGTCACATTCCCGGCCAGCAAAAAAGCACATACTCCCAGCAAAAACATCCTGTTTTTCATTTCTTCGCCTCCTTTTTTCTCGACTTGAGCATGACTAGGGCAAGGACTATCAGTATCACAACCACGGCTATGATGCCCCATGGAATAGAGGATTCCGTCACAGGATGTATGGTAGTGGTCGTCACCTCTTTCTGCGTTGTTGCGACTTCTTCGGTGGTCGTGACCTGGATGGCTTTTGGATTGACGACGTCCACGTTTTTCGCGTCAGATATCGAATTGGATTTCTCTACCACCTTGAGTGTGTACGGTCCCTCGGCAAACCCTACGACAGGGAACTGGCCTGAAAGCTTTCCGGAGATCTTGCCCTCATTCAGGGACACGACCTTATCCTCGGACGACGACAGATACACTGCGACATCGCCCTTCAACGGGTCCGAGTATTTGTCGGTGTATTCCACCGAGTAATCGATTATGTCAGAAGCCGTTTCAGGAGCCGTAAGCTTAAGGCGTTTCTCTATGTTAAGGAACGTTGTATAATCATATGTAATGTCTGCGCTGTCCATCAGTTTTCCGTCCGAGCCATACATCTCGGCCTTAACCCGAAGCTTCGTATACTGGCCGGGCGAGGTAAAAGAAACCTTCTTGCCCTGGATCGAAGCCACGATATCCTTAGCCTGATAAGTCTCGTCCACTATTTTGTTGCCGGAATCGTCTGATACGCTGACCACTATCTTCGCCTGGGTCTTTACATTAGGATCGCCTGGCTGGGACGCGAGATTGGTAAAGCAAAAAGACAGGGTCGAAGTATCGCCTTTCATCAGCGGGAAATGGTCTAGTCCGGCCCATACGAATCCGGCCTTGCTTCCTTTGACGTAGAATCGAACGTACTCGACAGAGACCCAGTCACCCGACCTGGCCGAAATCTTTGCCACATAGACGCCAACAGGCAAATCCCTCACGTCATATATGAGATCCCTTGAATCGTTGACCGACTCGACTTTTTGGTAGTTTAGGCCTCCGTTGGACCTATCGAGGGTGTTCCATGAAAAAAGCTCGTAATAGACGGTCACAGGCTGGTCGTCCGGGTTAATCAGCTTTGTTTTTATGTCGGTCTGGGCATTCTCGTTTATTTCCGGAATAGGCTCCCTGAAGCCGTATTTCACTCCGTTCAGGTAGGTAGAAGATTTGTCAAGGATAGGTGCTGCGGGATTGTTGCCGATGACTTTGAAACTGGTCTTCTTCGCAGGCACCGAGGTCATAAAGGATAAACCGGATATGTCGAACTTCCGGTCCACGACGAAATAAACGTTTACGACATAGTAACCGGGCTTCGCATTCTTCGGAATCTTCCAGGAAAAACTCCCTGAATACGTATCTCCTTTCTGGATGCTGAACTCGCCGGATTGCCCGTAGATGGGGCTTTCGACAACGTCCCCATCATCGGCCCTGTCCGAAAGGTCTGGTCCCCAGTACATAACGACTGGCCAGAAATCCCCCCGGACCAGCGGACTTCCGAATTTATTGGTTATCGCATAAGTTAGGGTCACGTTCTCGCCTTGAACGTATCCGGCTTTATCCGGCGAGAGCTCGTCGAATTTCAAACCGGCGTAGGTGTAGTAATCATTGCATACCGCGTCCTCGACGGCGGCGGAAACAAAAGACTGCATGACCAGGAGAAAAAGCAAGACGGCAAAGGCCTTGCAAAAAAAAGGTTTATCCATAATACCGATATAGAACAACGCCATAAATACTTTAAGCAGCCCTATTTCTCGAAGACGTCGAAGAATATCTCGTCCTCGATACTGCCGGTTCTGGAAGAAACTGTCTCCTTCAGTCCGTAACGTCCGCCATGCGTGGCATTAAAGACGACCTTGAACCGAAGCTCCCGACTCTCGCCGCGGCCGAGGCGGATAGACTCGTTGACGACCTGGCCCCCGGTCTGCTCGAAAGAAAGCGCAGGATCAAACGCCTCCAGCTTCACCAGGACGTCGGCATCGTCATCGCCGGCATTCTTCACTTCGACCTTGGCCGTGCTCTTGCCGGACGTCTCTATGCGGGATGGGTCGGACCAAGACCTGACCTGGATGTCGCCCTCGCCCTTGTAAGACTGGCCGAAAGGCTTCATGGTGAAAAGGACCCAGACGATCGCGGCCGACAGGACAAGGAGTAAGGCGAGCATGAGGACTGACTTCCATTTCACCCTCGCAAGGAGGTCGCTTAACGCTTTCAACCTATGAATATTTTGGGTTAACGGCTTAATATACGGCCCTGCCTTTTATTTTTAAACTTGGAGTT
>CAIYYO010000195.1 GCA_903930485.1 Methanobacteriota archaeon | reverse complement strand
GATTATCCCATCTGGCAGGAAATATTGAAAGAAGCTAAATCAAAGGGGCATACGGGTACAGTCAACGAGGCCCTTGCCAAGCACCTAGGCGAAAAAGGAACCGTCACCGGAAGAGCCCGCAGAGTCGGAGATTTCGATTACGGCCTTGCAAAGTACTCGGCGATGATCAACGGAGCAACCCAATTATGCATAACCTGCCTGGACAAGATGTTCCCTGAATGCAAGGATGTGACTTCATACGATAAGCTTTCGGCCAGAGCAAAAGAACACATAAGCCGGATTGAAAAAGAGATAGGAGTGAAGGTAACGATGATCTCCACAGGGCCGAAAGCAGAAGACATGGTAGACCTGCGGAAATAAATCAATAATAAGATGATATCGGTCGTCGGCGGGGGTCCGGCGGGATGCATCGCAGCAAAATACTGCGCAAGAGAGCACGATACGGTCCTGTTCGAACCCCAGAAAAGGGATGAGCGCAGGGTACAGTGCTCCGGTCTCCTAAGCAAGTCCGGCTTACAGCGGCTGGGCATCGATCCATCCTCTGGTTCTGCGAAGGCGTTTATACAAAACAGCGTGCGTGGGGCAAAGGTCTACTCCTCCAGGGGAAGTCTTCTAATGGTTGACGGAGGCAAAGACAAAGCGTATGTGACTGATAGATGCGCTTTTGATAATCACCTGCTTGACGAAGCCTTGAACGCCGGAGTCTTATTCGAAAACGAAACGGTAGACAAGAAGAATATCGGGGATATCAGGTCGCGATCCGAGAAGCTCATACTTGCCACTGGAACGAATTACAACCTGCACAAGAACCTTAACATAAACGCTCCATGCGAGTTCCTTTACGGCGCGCAGTATGAGATGAAGATAGAATGCGATCCCGAATATGTGGAGATGTATCTCAACGTTCCAGGCTTCTTTTCCTGGATAATCCCTGTTGACGACTACGCCCGCGTAGGTCTGTGTTCTTTGGATAATCCTGTTCCCCACATGGATGACTTCATAAAAAAACTGCAAAAAGGAAAAAGAGTCAAAGACCCGCAAATACGCGAAAGGAACTACGGGATAATACCAATATACAACCCGCGTCTTAGAACCGAGTATCATAAAGTCTGCCTCGCAGGCGATGCCGCCGGGCATGTGAAGGCAACGACCGGAGGCGGAGTGATACTCGGAGGCCTTGCCGCGAGGAATGCCGCAAGCGAAGGCTACGAAAAAATCTGGAGAAAAGAGATAGGAAAAGAACTGTACCTGCACCTCAGAGTACGGCGGTTCCTGAACAATCTGTCTGAGAAGAACACAGATAAACTTATACGATTGCTCGCGGAAAATAAAGACCTGATAGAAAAAAAAGGGGATATGGATATGGCATCCCACCTCCTGAAAGGCTTTCTGGGAAGGCCCGCATTTATGGCAAAATTCATACTCCAGGCGCCGGCGCACCTCCTGGACCAGGTGTAACATGTTATATAAAACCATAATCCCATTCATATTACATGGATTTTTCATCGAT
>CAIYYO010000194.1 GCA_903930485.1 Methanobacteriota archaeon | reverse complement strand
TCAAATCCACCGTCCGGCAACTATACATAGGCGACCTCGACAACGACGGCATGAAGGACATCGTAGCCGGAGTAAGCGAAGAAAAGATATCCGGGAGCGCAGGCTGGGTGTACCTCCTGAACAGGGACGGAGGCAAGACATGGGAGTACTCCAACATGCCGGCCATCGCAGCCATGCTGGTGGACGACCTCAACAACGACGGAAAAAAGGAAGTCATCGTCGGGGTCCTCAACAACATATTCTTCATAAACCAGGCGGGCGAAAAGGACGCCAGCCTCATTATACCGGGACCGAACCAGTTCGGCGTAGTCGACATGCTCGCGGACGACATAGATAACGACGGCAAGAAAGAGCTCGTCGTCACCGCGAACTCCAACGGCGGAGGAAAGATACTCGTCTACGGCGCCAACCACATCAAGAAATGGGACAAGGACTTAAAGGAAAAAGTCACCTCAGTATATGCATCCGACATAAACAACGACAACCTCAAGGAATTGATCATCGGCACAAACGGGAAAGGCGGAGACATGAACAAGCCCGGCAAGGTATACGCGCTCGACCCCGGAAAAGGGACCGAGATCTGGAATTTCGACACTGCTAAAGGAGTAGACAGCGTCGTCGCCGAAGACGTCGACGCCGACGGCTCGGTCGAGATAATCGCCGGGTGCGAGGACAACATCTACATCTTGACGAGCAAGGGACAACAGAAGAAAACCGTCATGAAGCAGGGAAGCGCGAGGGCCGTCAAGGTCGCGGACCTTGACAAGAGCGGGAGCAAATACATACTCGTGGGCTCCAACGATGTCTATGCATACGACAAAGACTTAAACCCCGTATGGAAGGGAGGCCTCAACAACGAGGTATACGGATTAGAGGTCGCGGACGTCGACGGAGACGGAAAGCAGGAGATACTCGCGGAATCCGACAAATTCTACGTCCTGGGCAAGGACGGAAACATGCTCTACAACTACGGGACCCGCCTGCCGGTGATAAGCATCGCCACCGGAGACCTCTACGACGACGGCTCGGTCGAGACCGTCCTCGGCTCGCTGGACCAGCACGTGTATGTCCTCGAATCAAAGAGCCAGGCCAAGATGCTCAACGCGACGAGGGACCTTTCTAAAGCGACCACTCTTTTCCTCCAGGGCAACTATTCGGCGGCGAGGGAAAGCCTTGCTAGCGCGAAAAAGGTGTACTCCGAGCTCGGGGCCTTCGGGAAGATAAAGGAATGCGAAGCCCTCTATACCCAGATAAACAACTATGAGATACAGTCGCAGAGAAAAAAGGCCGAAGCAGACGCCGAATACACTCTGTCATATAACGCGTTCATGGCCCGTGACTACAGGAATGCGACGCTGTATGCCGAAATAGCCAAGAACAAATACCCGACGATAGAGGCGGACAGCATAGCAAGGTGCAACGAGATATCGAAGAACTCGAAGGATTTCCTGAAGTCCGAGGCGGACGGGTTTTTAGAAAACGCAACAAGCGCCCTCGAGAGAAAGGATTACGACAACGCGTACAACGACGCGAAAAAGGCCAACGACTCTTACTCCTTCCTGAGAGACGAAGCGTCCGTGAACAAGACCGCGGAACTCATGGCAAGGATAAAGGAAGACTCCGGCGGGCTTGAAGAGATAAAGCAGCAGGCTCCGCCGCAGAATCCGCAATCAGACAATACGGCCCTCATAATAATAGCGTGCGTAGTGCTCGTGATCGCCTTGATATCCTTTTGGGCGGTGAAGCAGGCAAGGAAGAATACGACCCCGAAGCTTCGCGACGTCATAGAAGAGGACGCCATCATAGACGACGTCGAGAAGGGCATGAAGAAACGGGAAGCCATGGCTGCGAAAGCGCCTGCCAAGAAGGTTGCCGCCGAGCGCCCAGCCGCTGCCGAACCGGCGAAGAAAGCAGTCCGCGAGCCTGCGACGACCCTCCCGGAACAAACCATCCAACAAGAGATCGCACGGTCCGGTCCGGTCCCGGAAAAAAAGGCGCCTGAGAGGAAGCCGCCGGAGAAGATAGCGAAAGACGGATTCAGAGGACACGGGGCAAGCCTTAAGAATCTCGTGACGACGCATCAGCATCGCGCAAAAGAAGAGGACATATCAGACTAAAACTCCGTCTCGCCGCCGTTGACGAGCAGGTGTATATTCTTGTTCATCTCATACCCCTCTTCCAAGGCAAGCGACGCATAACCGGTCCTCATCTCAAGACTGCCGTGGCACGGCACGATGTGGTCGGGCTTCAGCAGATTGAGAAGATACCTGTGGTCTTCCCTCGCTGCGTGTCCAGAAACGTGGACGTTGTCGAATATACGTACGCCACGGGACTTCAGCCTGGTCTCAAGAATATACCGGGTCGCGACGTTCAGGGGCGAAGGGATCGTGTTCGCGCACAATATCGCCGAGTCGCCCTTCTTCAGCTTGAATTGTAGCCGGCCGTCCGCGATCTTGGATATCACAGACTCCGGCTCGCCCTGATGCCCGGTCACGAGAAGGAAGTAATCGTCCCTGTTGCGTATCTCGGAAAGCGCCCGCTTCACGGCCTTGCCTGTGGCGTAGACCTGCGCGTTCGGCGGCAGATGGAGTATCCCGAATTTTTCCGCGATGGATATCTGCCTTGAAAACGACCTGCCCAAGATCAGCGGCGTCCTGCCGGACTTTTCGGCCTCGTCGAGTATCGCCTGGATCCTTTCGACGTGCGTCGAGAAGGTCGTCGCGATGATAAGGCCTGAATCGATGAATTCCATCACGTCCGACAGCTTGCTCCTGACAACGGACTCGGAAGAGGTCTTTCCTTCGTCCCAGACCCTCGTGGATTCCACGATAAGGGCGCGCGGATTGCCGCTCGCGATCCTGCGCAGGCCCTTGTAATCGGTCTTGGCTATCTGGGAATGGTTGTCGAGACGGAAATCACTGGCATAGATCACGTCGCCCTCGGGCGTATGCAGTACGACGATGGATGAAAAAGGTATGCTGTGCGTGACCTCGAAGAACTCGACGCTGACGTCTCTCGATATTTCATGAGGCTCGGCGTAGCCCATGGAATAATAATTGCCCTCCTTGTACTCCTTACGGCAGAGGTCGACGGTGTAATGCGTCGAAATTATCGGCACCCTGGGCCTGTTGATGGACAACGCCCCTATGTGGTCGAGGTGCCCGTGAGACAAAACCTGGGCCGAAACATTCTTCAGCCGCCGCATGTCAGGGATGATCTCCATCGAGATAAGCTCGTCCACGGTCTTCTCGGCAAGGACGTCGACCTCGTCCGGGTCGTACATCTGAAGCGTGTCGAGACGGATGCCGTTGTCTATGGCTACAGTCTCCTTTCCGACCGAAACCCCAGTCATGTTACGGCCTACGGCCTTATAGCCGCCTACGGCAGTGATTTTCATCATGTGAACGTTTTTATTATATGGCGCATTCGTAGATAAATACCTGTAGGCCTTATATATTCCAGAAGAACACCATGAAAACAAGGTCAGGGAAGTCCCTGATAAAGCGACTCAAGAGAGTGACGATCGGGAAAACCCTGAACCCTTTCGATCCAAAGATATTCCACCGGCTCTCTCTCATCGCGCTTTTCGCCTGGGTCGGCCTCGGCTCCGACGCCTTAAGCTCTTCCTCGTACGGTCCTGCGGAAGCATTCATAACCCTGGGCCACCACGCATACCTGGCGGTTTTCGTCGCCCTCGGAACGGTCTTGACTATCGTCATAATCGCTTCCAGCTATTCCCAGATCACGGGATTGTTCCCAAACGGCGGCGGAGGATACGTCGTCGCAAGCAAGCTGCTCTCGCCCGAACTCGGGATGGTCTCAGGATGCGCTCTATTGATCGATTACATTCTAACGATCACGCTTTCCATAGCAAGCGGCGTAGAGGCGTTGTTCAGCTTCATCCCTCCGGAGTGGCGGATCCTCCAGCTCGCATCGGCTGTCTGTATAGTTCTCTTCATACTTGTATTGAACCTGCGCGGGGTCAAGGAATCGGTCACGATACTGATGCCGATTTTCCTTCTCTTCGTCATCACTCATCTGGGCCTCCTCTCATACGCCTTCGCCAACCACTTCATGAATTTCCCGAAAGTGGCCTCCGGAATAGTGACAGACAGCGCAGGCACCGTAAAAGAGATAGGCCTCTTCGGCCTGCTATTCCTGATAATGAGATCCTACAGCATGGGAGCCGGGACATACACGGGCCTGGAAGCGGTCAGCAACGGGATACCTATCCTCAGGGAACCCAAGGTCCAGACCGCCAAGCGGACGATGCAGCTCATGGCCGCGTCCCTGATATTCATGGTCCTCGGCCTGATGCTTTGCTACCTCCTCTATGAAGTCGAGCCCGCGCCCGGGAAGACCCTCAACGCAGTCCTCTTCGAGAACATAACCGCGGGATGGGGCGCTCCCGGATACTATCTAGTAATACTCACGCTCGTTTCGGAAGCCGCACTCCTATTCGTCGCAGCCCAGACAGGATTCCTGGACGGGCCCCGCGTCCTTGCGAACATGGCCCTCGACAAATGGGTGCCGACCAGGTTCGCGACATTAAGCGACCGGCTCGTGACCCAGAACGGCATACTCATAATGGGCGGTTCGTCTCTCATCCTGATGATACTTACCGGCGGCTCGGTCCAGTTCCTGCTCGTATTGTACAGCATCACGGTCTTCGTCACGTTCACTCTCAGCCAGGCAGGCATGGTGCGCTACTGGTTGGAGAGTCGCGCAGTAGTCAAGAACTGGAGCAAGAGGATACTCATAAACGGCATAGGCCTAGTCCTTACGTCATTCATCCTGGTATCCATGGTCCTGGTAAAATTCAACGAAGGAGGCTGGATAACCATACTGATAACCGGGGCGATGATAGCCCTGGTCTTTGCAGTAAAGCAGCATTACGTCCACGCCGAACGCAGGACTAAAAAGCTCGACAAGGTACTGCCTACCCCGGGTTCGCCAAGGCTTGCGACATTCCCGGAAGTGATCGAGAACAGCGACGCAAACAAGGCCTTCGACCCCAAGGCAAAAACCGCCGTCGTTCTCGTGAACGGATACAACGGCATCGGCGCATACACGATAGCGAACATTTTCAAGTCCTTCGGAGCAGGATTCAAGAATTACATATTCGTCGAAGTAGGGGTGATAGACGCGGGCAGCTTCAAGGGAGCCGACGAAGT
>CAIYYO010000193.1 GCA_903930485.1 Methanobacteriota archaeon | reverse complement strand
TTTTTATTTTTTTACAATCAAAACAAAATCTTAATGCTAGCCTAATTCATCGAATAACAATCAAACCAAACGAGGGGCTTGGTAAATAAGCAAAATGTATGGAAAAAAGGTATTGGCTGTTCTGTTGATTGCGGCGTATATGTCGTCTAACGCAGCAGCGATAGGTCTGGGCCTTGCGCCATCAAAAATCGACGTAAGCAATGCATTGAAGGGCGGGGAATATGAGCGAACTCTTATGATCTATAACACGAACCCCGACGAAGGATTGTTCGACGTATCCATTGACGGCGCCATACAGAACTGGACCACATTCCACGACCCCGCAGACAAAAGCGATGTCAAACAGATGAGGATCGCGGGCAATAGCCAGAAAAGCGTCGTCGCCAAATTTTCCGTTCCTGCCGATGCCGCGAACGGAAAATACGCGGGCACGATATATGCCAGTTTACTGCCCGTAAAAAAAGGCGTACTTGAAGGAGCGACTCAGTCCGTTACGGTAAGGATGCCCTCTGACGTGGTAATAACCGTCAGCGGGGAACAGATAGTCAAAGCCGAGGTCCGCTCGATAAACGTGAACAGCGTAGAGATCGACTACCCGCTGCGCTCTGATGTGGGCTGCTATAATGTGGGAAACGTCGTCATAACCCCCAAAGTTTCCGTGGAACTGAAAAAAGACGGAACTGTCGTAAGGACGGCGGTAAACGATAATACTCCTGTAAAACCGCAGGAACTAAAGACCGTTTCCGCAGAAATTAGCACCACTGACTTGAACCTTGGTAATTACATAGTCACCGTGAAAGCGTTCCTCAACAATGAACTGCTTAAACAAGAAGACGTGAACGTATCCATTTTAAAAAGAGGTACGCTGTCGGTGGAAGGAAAGATCGCCGGCGCACTTGTCGCTCCTTCTTCCATCAATCTCGGCGTAGTCTACAGCGTCTCGATACCTTTCCAGAACACTGGGCAAATGGACGTAAAAGCCAAACTCTCCGGAGAGGTTTTCAATCAGGCTGGAGAAATGATAGATACGATAGACGGCGACAGCGTGCTTGTGAGGGCCGGTGAAACAGCCGCGCTTTCCGCTTATTACAAGCCCGCAAAAGACGGCGAGTACAACATTAAATACAAAATAGTCTATGAAGGCAAGGATATCCCCCTCGATTCCGTAAAACTCTTGGTCAAGCCTGCCGCGCCGGAAACAAATCCTACGGTTACGAATGTTGCGAATAACGGAATAACGGCGACCACGGCGCCTGAGGCGGCGAATCCGGTTCAGGCGAATCCATCAGACGATTCCTTGCTCATGATCGTTGGAGGGGTCGCTGTGGTATTAATGATTGCCCTGATCGTATTGAGGTCGAGGAAGAGCAAGAAGAAAGAATAGGTAACTAAGATATCAAATGTGGAGGTGGGATTTATGAACGCTTTTTCAGGGATTATCCTGATGGCTTTGTTTATAGTTTCAACGGCATTTACTGTAAGTGCCGACGAATCCGCAGGTCCTTCCCAAACAGACATTTCTGTGGAATATGTCTACGCGCTTCCTTCAGGCGATACCGGACCGCAGGTCTTCCCGGTTCCGGGCGGATCGAAGGATGTGGATGCTTACGCGATAGCCTGCTGGCCTGCCGGGAGCGATGCGATCACCGGCGTTGATTCGGAGATAAGGGCGCCGGGCGGCCTTCTGGTTGACGTTGTATCCCTGGGCATGGTTCCTGAGAAAGAAGCCGTCCAAGGCATTCTGAAGAAAACTGTTTCCTCGGGTCTGATGAGCCAGTCAGCTTCGGAGTCCATCGCTGACCGGATATTAACCGATAGGGATTGCATGATGTACGCGAAAACATTCGATCTCAGTTACAAAGACCCGGCAGGCTTCTACGAGATAAAAGCCACGGCACACGATGCAAGCGGCGGAACGGACGTCAAAACAGGATCAGATCGG
>CAIYYO010000192.1 GCA_903930485.1 Methanobacteriota archaeon | reverse complement strand
TTTTTTGATTTTTTTATGTAGTCCCTAACTTTTTATATGTGCCTGCCCCAATATATCGTATATCTGCAGAGTTTTTCGGGGCATTCCGATGTCGTACATCGAGCGTAAGAAGATCAAGGGTCGATATTATTTGTACCGTTATGAGACTTTTCGTCGAGTCACCCTCAACTAGTAGTCCCTAACTTCTTGAATAATTATGATTTTTTAACCTCTACATAGATGTATTTTAGATTTTCTTGTAGTCCCTAACTTTTTATATGTGCCTGCCCCAATATATCGTATATCTGCAGAGTTTTTCGGGGCATTCCGATGTCGTACATCGAGCGTAAGAAGATCAAGGGTCGATATTATCTGTACCGGTACGAGACTTTTCGGGATCCTGTAGGCCGTGTAAGGCGTAGGATGCTCCAGTATCTGGGTCCGGAGTCTGATTTTCTCGAAGATGCCCCTGATTCGAAGTCCGGGCGGACCAAGGGCTCGTATATAGAATGCAAGGAGATCAAGGGCCGCCGCTATTTGTACCGTTATAAGACGTTTAGGGATGCCGATGGACATGTAAGGCGTAGGATGCTCAACTATCTGGGTCCGGAGTCTGATTTCCTGAGGCATGAGACTTATTCAACACAAGGGAGGTGGCGCCATGGCGGATAACCGGCTGGTTGCTTTCCTGGTGCTGGCATTGGCGGTGATCTTAATGGCGCAGGTCACAAGTCCGCAGGAGATGGCTTCAGAGACTTCTACTTATGTATCCTCCTCGACGTTCTACGAAGCGTCGACGTATATTGAGGTCAGTACGAGCACTCTTGTTGAGGAAACCGTGCCTGATCAGGTAAGCGTAGCTTCTACGACGACTCAGGAGGCTGCTGCGACGACCACTGTTACCGTGCCTGGAGAACCGGTGCCCGTTGTCAGGTATACTCTGATGGATCTAGGCCTGGACAAAACGAAATATACGCTGGGCGAGACTATTTCCATGCACGTAGTTTCCGGGAACTTCCTGTACAACCTCTGGATTAAGGCGCCTTCCGGATGGCTCCTGGCTGTCTCGAACGGTTCCGAAGACACTGAGTACGAGTATTCACCGTCGGCGCCCGGCAGGTATCTTGCGACCGCGGAATTCTTCTACAGGAACTCGTCGAAGGCGAAGGAGATCGCCCGGGATTTCACGATTCTTTCGCCTGGAGAGACTTCTGGGACAAGCACGACGCGTCTGACGTCGATCACGACAACTGCTCCGCGGGAAACCCGGCAGACGACCACGACGAACCGCAGGCCTGCGACGACGTCCTCGACAATGTCGTCCAGCACGACGTCATTGCCTGATTATCTACCGGCGCCACGCAATCAGACAGGAACTATGAGGCTGCAGAACGGCCGCATCACGGCAAACCAGGGCGATACTATAGTGTCGGCTTTCGAGACCGGCGGGACAGGAGACTTGCTGATATTGCCGGTAAACGGGACGACTTACGGCGATCTGGAGTTTACTGGCTTGGCCTGCGGCGGACAGGATCGTACGGGTGATGCCTATTTGGTCCTTGACGACATGCTTGGAATCCTGGTATATGCGGCGGTGCCTTTCTTCCTGTTGCCGGTGAGTTTTGTGTTCCTGTTGCGTAGGCGGTTGTTTGCAAAAGCCTACAAATATGCCCGGCGGACCGGTCAGGCGGATATGAGGTCGATGCTTGTCGAATACGATAGTGCGATGTCTGATTCCAGGAAGGGGCCGGACCGGAAGTCTCTTCAGTCCCTGAAGCGTGACAATCTGGTCTACAGGCTGAGCAGGCCTTCGCGGGACCTTGTTTCGCAGCTTGCAAGCTATGATCTGGAGATTTCGAGGCGTTTCCGTGCATTGGACGTGCTGCTGAACGTCGTCACGGTCGCGTTCATGCTGACGCTTGTGTCGATTCTTCTTACAGGGCTTACGGCGTACCAGCCTGCTGACAGCGGTATGGCGTCGATACACATCGACGGCAGGACTTATTTCCTTACGCCTTACGGCGAGCCGGTGAATGCGAGCTATAGGGTCGTCGGCGTTTACCTGAAGAATTATTCTTGTGAGGGCACGTCGTATGCGAGTTTCAAGGCCGTGACCGTGGGCGGGCATGTCCTGGAGTGCAGGTTCGGCGATGCAAGGGAACAAGTATCCATTGACGTATCGTCGCTCGGGATCGCGACGTCGACGGAATCGTCCGCTTCTCCGGTTTCGGGAGCCTCAACGTGGCCGTACCAGCCGACTACGACGACCATGAGAAACGGCGGCAATGTCGGCTCAGCGCGCGCGTCAATTTCCACCGATAAACAAAGTTACTCTGTTTCCGAGACGGTAAAGGTGGGCATATACGATCCCGGGAATCTGTCCTGGGATCTTTGGATAAAGGAGCCTTCGGGCTGGCTGCTTGCGTTGCAGAATTATTCCGGGAGCACAGACTACGAATATTCTTCGAGTGTTCCTGGAAATTATTCGGTAATGCTTGAAACGTACTCCGGCGGGAAGACGGTCGATTTGTATTCCAAATTCGATGTCCGGCAGGCCGGGAGCGAGGGCATGTTTGCGGGCGCCGGTTTGTCGATAGACAAGAGCGTTTATTCAGTCGACGAGTCCGTTTACGTGAATGTTTCGGCCGGTAATCTCTCCTACGACCTGTGGGTCCGTGATCCGTCGGGCTGGCTCCTTGCTATGGAGAATGTTTCCGGGGATTCGAGCTATTTGTATTCTGCTTCCGTGCCCGGCAATTATACAGTGAAGGCGGATTACTTCTACGGCGGCCTTGTGAAGGAGATAAATCAGAGTTTTGTCGTCACGTATCCGACTGCTGAGGTAACCGGTGTCGTCAATGTTTCCTATGTTGATGTTTCGGCGATGATACCCGTAGATGCTGTCAATATCTCTGTCTACGAGTCCGGGAATCTGACGCAGAATGTTTATGATGTGAAGGTTCTGGCCGGAAGGGGTCTTAAGGTGAAGGTGTACGGACTCGGTTCTGCGATGGGTCGCCAGTCTTCGAAGCCTTATGCGAACGAATCTGAAAGCGTCCAAGGCAGAGCGGTAGCGGGCGAAGCAGTCAACTGGACAATGCATGTGGGCAATTCCACGATACGGTACGGGACTCCTGCGCCTGTGAAGAAGGAAGACTTGCCTGTGATTTCAGGCGACAAATGGACAAAGAAGGTCCGCATAGACAGCAATGCGTCCATCCACTACTATAACGTGACTACCTACTCCGATTACACGCCTCGTCGCGGCGCGGCAGTCAGGCTCTACCTGATAGTCAACGGTTCAAGGATCGATGTAACGGATGATAGTTCGTTCAACGCGTCCTTCGTGGACTCCGACGGAGACGGGGTTACGGACCGCATTCTCTGGACTGTTCCTCAGCTTTCTAGCGAGGAGTTCGAGATAGAGGTCAGCCTGACCGTGCTCAACCTCCACAGTTATCCGCTCCTAGGCGGCAACTGGACCGTGATGTTTAATACGACCGGGGCGGCCGATCTGTGGATCAGGGCGTTTAACGGGACCTCGTGGACCAACGACGTGAACGGGTCAGGCGATCTGTTGTTCCTGGAGCTGCGTTGCGGCGACGGCGTGATAGGTTATGATTGGGTTAACGACTCGGTCCATGTCTCAAATTACAGCTGCGCAGATATTGGTTACGAGACTTCGAAGGAGCTGTCGGTGGGGCAGCACACGCTGGAGTTCCGGTTCGGCGACATCATAAAATACGCGTACAACACCGTCAGCAACGTGAACTTCACGGGCCAGACTGCCGAGAATGGCACCACGATTACTATAAACTCCTCGCAGGTGAACATCTCGACCTCGATTACCGGCGCTTCGTTGGATACGTTCCGTTTCGACTGGAACGGGTCGAATTATTCGGTATACGACAGCTCGCTTTTGTTGGCGCTGAATTTCAACAATAATTCTGCCATAGGCGACTCTGCGACGAAAGCGGTGGATATTTCTAAGTACGGCAACAACGGCACGATATCCTCTGCCGCATGGAGCACATCGGGACGGTTTGGCGGCGCAATGAATTTCCCTGGGTCAGCTGATGTCGACTTTGGCACCCTGCAGCTTGGTACTACGACAAACCTGACCATAGAGTTTTGGGAAAACCAGGGTAGTGCCCTTTCATGGAGAGATATCCTGGCCTTTGGTGACCCGTTTTTCAGGTTTGAAACCGCCAGCCCGGTTACGACTTGGTATATCTACAACTCCGGGATATCCTCAGGCACTCCTGCCTTCTCCATAATAGCTGCCGGACAATGGCAGCATATAGCCTTCACTTCCAATTCCACGAACTGGTCCGTATACGTGAACGGAGTAAGCGTGACCAGCGGCGCGACAACCGGCGGATTTACCGGCATAGCACTGACTTTGGGCGACAGGGCTCCTTCACAGGGTGATTCCTGGGTCGGCTACCTGGATGAGGTCCGCATATACAACCGCACCCTAACGCCGAAGGAGATCTGGCTCCAGTATCAGTCCGAGTTCCAGAAATACAACACCACGACGTATCTGTTCTACAGCAACCTTACTAACTTGACTAACGGCACCTATACGTATTACGGCTGGGCGAACGACACCGCCGGCTTTTCAGCGTACACGAATGCATATACTGCGTCGAGCCCAAGGTATCTGACTGTAGGCGGCGCGGGCACGACTCCTCCGGTGCTGAATTTCACCGCTCCGACGGCCGAGAACGGCTCGACCATCAGCGTCAATTCCTCTCAGGTGAATATTTCGATCACCGAGCAGAATCTCGATACGTTCAAGTTCGACTGGAACGGGACGAATTATTCGATATACGACAGTTCTCTCTTGCTTGCCGTGAATTTCAACAACAATTCGAACATAGGCGATTCTGCGACGACCGCGAAGGACATCTCCAAGTACGGCAACAACGGTACGATAACGGTATCTTCATGGAGCACGTCGGGACGGTTCGGAGGCTGCATGTATTTCAACAGTTTTGCTAACACCG
>CAIYYO010000191.1 GCA_903930485.1 Methanobacteriota archaeon | reverse complement strand
TCGTGAAGAGTTTAAGCGCCTGCTTTTGGTATTCCATGGATTTCTCAAGGTCGCCGGTCTTCCTGTAGATCAAACCGATGTTGACGAGGCCTGTCGCTTCCCCGACACGGTTCTTGGTGAGCCGGTGTATCCTTAGGGCGTCTCCGAAGAATCCGATGGCTTTGTCGTAGTCTCCTTTCTGCTGGTAGATGAGGCCGATGTTCCCGAGCTGGTTAGCTTCTCCGTCGCTGTTGCCGATATGTCTTTGCATCTCTAGGGCTTCTTCTTCATATTTCTGCGCGGTTTCCAGGTCTCCTTTCTGCTGGTGTGCCCCGCCGATGTTGCCTATCTGCTCGGCTTCGGTCTTTTTGTTCCCGGTCTGTTTGGCCAGTTCCAGGGATTTTTCGAATTGCTCCAACGCTTTGCCGGGGTCTTCTTTCTGCTGGAATATCCTGCCGATGGCCGAGAGGTCCTGTGCCTCCTTGTTTTTGTCCTTCACCTGTTTGTGTTTTTTGAGCGCCTCTTCCTGGGACTTAAGGGCTTTGTCGTATTCCCCGGCCTTCTTGTGCATGAGCGCGATGTTGGACAGCAGGTCCGCTTCGTCGCCACGCATTTTTAGTTCCTTGTATAGTTTAAGGGCCTGGTCGAAATGCCTTCTCGCCTTGTCGAAAGAGAACCTCTGGACATGCGACAAGGCCAGGTTGCCTGCCGAAGCAGCCTCTCCCTCCCTGTCCCCTATGGCGGTCGATTCGTCGAGGGCTTTCTGGTACTCCTCGGCAGCCTCCTCGAACATGTACCCGTTGTAATAACAGCTCCCTGCGAGCATGTGGACCGCCGATTTCTCGTTGCCGCTCGCGCCCGCCTTCAAGATCTGCCCTGCGATGGCCAAAGCCTCGTTGAACCGGTATTCCTCCCTCTTCTGCAAAGCCTTCTCGAAAAGCCTCCTGTCTTCGGAATCCTCCTTCTCGTTCCAGCTCCCAAAATAGTCTTTCGGAACCGGAGAAACCACGTGAACCCCTACACGCTCGGCATCGGATTTGATGAAAAGCTGCATCCCCCTCCTGTCGCTAACATCCTTTAGGACTGGATTGACTCCCTGCCCGCCTACAGACCCTTCATCCCCGTCTCTTCCAAAAAGCCTTTTCGCGATGAACGCGCCCGCAGCCGCTATCCCGATCCCGGCAACGATCTTGGGCAGAACGCTGCTCTTTTTTTCCTGGTTTTCTTCTTCCATTTTTGGAAAACTTTCTGTATGTATTATTATTCTTTAAATATATGAATGATTATCCTCTTTTTTTCTCCCGAATCATAAGATACTCATTGTAATGGACGTAGACAGCAAGGTCTTGGTGCGCCGGAAATTCACGGAGTATTATACGCGTCATATCGTGCCTGCGCCGCCCGAGACCGAGAAGAGGGAATACGGCTTCGGAACCCTCACCGAGAAGATAAAGACACGGCACAAATCTTTCAGGACCGAAAAAGACCTCCACGCGTTCCTGCGTAGAGAGGCGCCTTACTACATCTCCTACTCGACGGCGTATTACGACTACCCTTCGAACCCGATGGCGGAAAAAGTCTGGCGCGGAGCCGACCTCGTTTTCGACCTTGACGCAGGCATGGAGTACTTCGACAACAAAGTGCTGGAGAAAGTGAAAAAGGAAGCCCTCAGCCTACTAGGATTCCTGACGGATGACTACGGAATAAACCCCAAGGACATGAAGGTCAATTTCTCAGGAAGCAAAGGCTACCACATACACGTCAGGAACGAAGGCCTCAGACTCCTTGGCAAGGAGGAACGCAGAGAGATAGTCGACTACGTCTCGGGCGCGATAGACTTCAAAGACTATCTCAGATCATCGGGCCAAAAAGACGAGCGGATAACCGGGCCGATGAAAGGAGACGTCGGATGGTATGGCCGGCTATATGCGGGCCTGTACGATTATATCGCTAACGCAACCCCGGAAGACCTGAAAGAGATACCCGGCATCGGAGAAAAGAAGGCAAAAATAATACTAGAACAAAAAGACAGGATACTCGCGGAACTCGAAAAAGGCAGCTACGACCGCATCCCGGAAATAGTCTCCATCGAGAAAACGTCAACGGAAAGGTCGAGGATAAGCAAGCAGGCCGATCCCAACACAAAAGCCGTAGGCATGAACAGGATAGAAGCAGTGAAGTCGCCCCTGATAGACGGAATAATAAAGCACCTCGCCATACACATGGAAGCCGAAGACACTGACAAAATGGTCACCATAGACACGTCAAGGCTGATAAGGCTCCCGGACAGCATACACGGAGGCTCCGGCCTCCTCGCAAAGACCGTCCCGGACCTGGAAAGATTCGATCCATTGACCGACGCGCTCGCATTCGGGAAAAACCCGATGAAGATAGCGATCAGACGCAAGGTCCCGGTGTTCGATCTAGGCGGGGAAAAACGGGGTCCCTTCGAGGAAGGCATGATAGAGGTCCCGGAGTATGCCGGGATGTACCTGCTGCTGAAGCTCAAGGACGATGCGGATATTGTAAAAACACCTTACTAATCGATCGTTATCTGTAGACGATCTCCAGGTACGGGCCTTCCCTTCCGCCTGCGTCGAACGAGACGTCTCGTTTATCCCAATCATTTTCGACCGTGCACGAGCTCTGGCCCTGAGCTTCCCACAGGCCTTCTGCGCCGCGGATTTGCAACGAGACGATGCCGTAGCCTGCCGATTTATCCTTTAACGAGTTCGTCAGGCCGAACGAATACTGCCCTGTCGAGGATATCTCTGCGGAGGAGGCAAATGTTCCGTCAAGGTCGTATAATGGTTTACATTCTCCGCAGTAAGGCTTCGTGCAGATGTCGCCGCCTGGCAGGCATTTCACGGCTTCGGGGATTTTGTCGACCGAGTAGACTTGGACTGTTTGGCTCTTCCCGATTTCTGAAGCCTTCAGGTGCAGTGTTGCGCCGATTATCTGGGCGTCTTTCGGAATCTCTGACAGGTCGAATTTGAGGTTGAATCTTTCCGTCGCCGGGGCGTAGAATCCGTTCGCGGTCTTGAAGCACTTGTATCCTGCGAAAAGGCCCCCCTCGCTAGCGGAATAACAACTGTAGTAGCTGTTGTCGCACGCCCCATGCACGCCCATTAGATAAGACTGTTCCTTCAATATCGGGCGGACGGTCTTGGAAGCGATCAGCGTCTTTGTAACTAGTCCGACCTGGCTTCGGCCGCAGGATTTGTAATCGTATGAGACCTGGAGTGAGAGGCCCTGGTCTTGGATCGGGGTAACTGACAGGATGCACTCGGCCTGCTGGCCTGGAGCGAGGTCGTTGGAGTCGCAGGAGATCAGCTTGCCTTCGGGGTTTGAATAGACCGACTTTATAGAAACTGCGACGTCGGCTGTGTTTTTGACGAGGATGCGTAAAGTATTTGATTCGCCGAACTTGATATTTTCTGCGCCGGCGATTGAGACCTCGACATTGGCTTTCGCAAGTTCTACGACGCGGATGGTCCTGTGTATCCCTATCGTTCCTACTTTGAAGAAATCCTCCTTGGAATTGTAATCAATATACTCGGTCCATCCTTGGTTATTTAAAATACTATCATTTAAAATACTTCTGGTATCATTATAATTATAATCTCCCGAACCATTGATATATTTGAAATAGTTAAAATAATCGGTCAAGTTGTAAAAACCAATAAAACTCTGCGCGTTTGGGCCGTTTTGGATAAGCATCGGCGTCTTTATGGTATATAAATGTTGGCTGTCATTCCAATAGCTGGAGGTATCATAGTTTACATTGTAGTAATAGAACATGCATTCCACAGTTTGTTGTTCATCGATGATGTAATTGCCTGCTTTATCGGCTGTATACAATCCGCCTTTGTTCGGAATTGATGAAGCACTTGTATTTTGAGGCTTGAAACTGCAAACAAGGTTGCCAGTCAGGCTGTAATATCCTATGTACCCGGCTTCTGCGTTCGCAGGGTAAAGAGGTATGCCCGTTAATGGGTCGACGTATCCTTCCGGGACTGGTGGTGCATTATGCATTTCTTCGAGCGAGATCGGCGTATTTTGATGGAACGAGATTATCTTGTCTGTGAGCTTTTCCACGTCGTCAACCCAATAGATCGGCGGAGAATCGTCATATCCCCCCTCGCCCCACCATTCGCCCTTGCTTGCTCCCTTGTCTAATGTAAACGTATCCCCGACGCATACCTCGCCCCCTACCACACTGCCATCCGAAAAAACAAGCTTTACATCATCAGGAACAGTAACTTGAAGCCTTAAACCCCAAGTAATGGGACCATAATCACCCATGCAATATGGCGAAGACAGGCTGTAACCCAATACCGCCGCATCCCCAAAAGGACATCGCGGGGGTTCGAAATAAACATTATCGCACCAGCGAAGACCTGAATCATATAATGGTATATATTTGCCCCCATGTTCTACGCAGCTCCATTGATTCCACATTCCTCCGCTTAGAGCGGTGTATAAGAAAGACCCTTGTAAAGCGCTCCCGTAACCGGAGGCCAGCAATAACAGAACAGTTAATAACAAAAACTTTTTCATTTGAATGGGAGAGACCTAATCCTCAATAGAATTATTGCCCGAACCCCTATTTAACCCTTCCAGAACGAGTTATCACTCCTTCACCACGTTCTTCCCAACCCGTTTCAGCCTGGTCCCGCATACTTCGCAGGTATTGAATTCGTGCCTCTGGAATAAGGCAGTTGTTTTATCGGTAGACGACTTCCAGATACGGTCCATCCCTTCCCCCTGCGTCGAAGGATACGTCTCGTTTGTCCCAGTCGTTTTCGACCGCGCACGAGCTCTGCCCCTGGCTCTCCCATAGGCCTTCTGCGCCCCTGATCTGCAGCGACACGATGCCGCCGCCGGCGATTTTCTCTTTCACTTGGTTCATAACATCGAATGAGTATTGTCCTGCCGAAGAGACATCTATCGAGGAGGCAACTGTGCCGTCGATGTCGTATAATGGTTTGCATTCGCCGCAATATGGTTTCGTGCATATGTCGCCGCCTGGAAGGCATTTCACTGCTTCAGGTATCTGATTGACTGAGTAGATGTTGACTGTCTGTTTTCCACCTACTTCAGAAGCCTTCAGATATAATTTTGCGCCGATTATTTCGACGTTCTTTGGAATATCCGACAGATCGAACCTTAGGTTGAACCGCTCCGTTGCAGGAGCGTAGAATCCGTTCGACGTCTTGAAGCACTTGTATCCTGCGAAGAGGCTTCCCTCGCTCGCGGAATAACAAC
>CAIYYO010000190.1 GCA_903930485.1 Methanobacteriota archaeon | reverse complement strand
GGATTGATGAAGTAGGGCTATTTGAAGCCATCAAACAAAAGACATTTGGAGATATCGGTAGAGATGAAAACGGTGGGAAAGGGTTAGATGGTGTTGTAGTTAAGCAGGCACAATACCTGAATGTTTTTGAAGAATTAATGATGGGAGGTTACTATTTACGTACCCCAAAGGGGCCATCAATAGCGCAAAGCCGTGCATGAAAAGAAAGTTGCTTGTGAAGCATGTGAAACCTAGACTTTTCATTCTCCATATGTTACATATTGTCCATGGAACACGAGCCTTCAGCTTTGACGGATCTTACCAAAGAGGAGCTTATTGCACTCATCATCGCTCAGCGGGAGATCATCGCCCGGCTGGAGGAACGGATCCGGGACCTGGAAGCGCAGATCCATAAAGACAGCCATAACAGTCATATCCCTCCGAGCAGGTCTCCCCATGTCCCCATCAAGAACATGAGGAAGAAGACCGGGAAGAAGAGAGGGGGCCAGAAGGGGCACAAAGGAAAGACGCTCGAAATGGTCGACAACCCGACCCATACGGTGATACATAAAGCGTCAACGTGCGCTCATTGCGGCAGAAGTCTCATTGACACATCCCCCGAAGGATACGAGAGGCGACAGGTGTTCGACATCCCTCCCATAGTCCTCGAAGTCACCGAACATAGGGCGGAAAGAAAGAGGTGCTCGTGCGGTCACATGACCACGGCGGCCTTTCCCGAGGGCATTGCTGCGCCGGCGCAGTACGGAATCAACGCGCAGGGTCTTCTGAGCATTTTCTCCGCCTACGAATATATGAGCTATGACAGAATCAGCGAACTGATGGAGCATCTTATCGGGCGCCGGGTAAATGAATCGACCGTATACTCCCTCCAGAAGAGACTCTATGAAGGGCTTCATGACTTTGAGGAGAAGAGCATACAGCATCTTCGCGGAAGCGAGGTCATCCACAACGACGAAACGGGCATATCCATAGAAGGGAAACGAAAGTGGCTTCACGTCGCCTGCACTGAAGAACTTACCCATTACGCCGTCGACGACAAGAGGGGGAAGGAGGCCACCGACCGGATCGGGATATTGCCCCACTTTCGCGGAAGGGCTATCCACGACGGGTGGAAACCATACTTTCAGTATCCGTGTAGGCATGGACTGTGTAACGCCCACCATTTGAGGGAGATCGTCTTCTTCGAGGAAGAAGAGAAGGCGCCATGGGCAGTCCCCTTGAAGGACCTCCTTCTTTTCGCAAAGACATCCGTCGAGACCGCGAAGAACGAGGGAAGTGATCACGTCGATCCCGAACTCCTGAAAAACATCGACAGCCTCTACCACGAGATCCTTGAGGAGGCTTTGACAGACGCGCCTCCCCCAGTACACACGGGGAGACGGGGGAGAGTCAAAAAGACGAAGCAACAAAACCTCGTCGAGCGTCTCCTTCACCATAAGGAGAGCGTCCTCGCCTTTCTCTACGACTTCGGTGTTCCCTTCGACAACAACCTCGCGGAGAGAGACGTCCGGATGATGAAACTGAAACAGAAGATAAGCGGCACCTTCCGCTCCCTACAAGGCGCACAGTACTTTGCACGAATACGGGGCTATATCTCCACCGTCCGCAAGAACGGCAGGAATGTCTTCGAGGAAATCGGGAATGCCCTTTCTGGAAAGCCGTTCGAGCTGGAGGGGTGGTAGATAGTAACTTTTAAATAAACAATCTAATGCGTCAACCATAGGGGTCATAATGAAAACCATCAAGGACATGCCGGAACATAGCCGTCCGCGCGAAAAACTGCGGGAGAAGGGTGCTTCTGCCCTTACCGATGAAGAACTTGTCGCGGCGATTCTTGGCATGGGAACGGCGGGCGTTGACGTGCGCACGATTGCCCGGCAGGTGGCCGGTTTGATCCGAGAGCACAAGGTCGGGTTGACGCTCGATCACTTGCAGGCCGTT
>CAIYYO010000189.1 GCA_903930485.1 Methanobacteriota archaeon | reverse complement strand
GGAATACGACGCCGCGAACTTCGAACCCCAGATAGCAAGGCCTCACAGGGTGGACAACGTCTGCAACATATCCGAAGTCTTCGGGACCAAGGTCGACGAAGCATACCTGGGCACCTGCACAAACGGCAGGCTTGAGGACCTCAAGATAGCGGCCGATTTGTTGAAAGGGAAACAGGTGGACAAAGACGTCAGATTCATAGTCGCGCCGGCTTCCCGCGACATCTACCTGAAGGCGATGGATGCGGGAATAATCCAGACCCTAGTCAGGGCCGGGGCGTCGGTCGTCACAGCGGGATGCGGCCCGTGCGTCGGAACGCACAACGGAGTGCCTTCTGACGGAGAGAACGTAATATCCACTGCCAACAGGAACTTCAAGGGAAGGATGGGCAATAGTAACGCTTTCATCTATCTGGCTTCTCCTGCTACTGTGGCGGTTTCTGCTTTGAAGGGAGAGATAGCCGACCCCCGCGAATACGTCAAGTGAGTTCGTCCAGAGCGCTCTTGTATATCTTGAGTACGTGGTCCGGGATCAAATCCTGGTCAAATTCTTCCTCGACCCTTTTCCTTGCTTTGATGCCGAGCTCTTTTCTGAGCTTGTCGTCCTTCAGGAGCTTGATGATAGCCGCGCTTAATTCGTCCGGGTCTCTTGGCTTTACTTTAAGGCCCGCATCGTCTACGACGTAAGTCATCCCGCTAATGTTCGTCGTGACGACCGGTTTGCCGCAGGCCATGGCTTCCAGGAGCGCTATCCCGAAGGCCTCCTGTCTCGTGACCGAGGGCAGGACGAATACGTCGCATGCCGCGTAATGCTCCGGGATGTCGTCGTCGGATAACTCCTCGAACAAAACGTCGGCGAGGCTGAGCTCTCCTGCGAGCTTCTGAAGATCGGCTTTCAGCGGGCCTTTTCCGGCGATGATTAGAATGGAATCCGGCAATTCCTCCTTGACTTTCTTGAAGGCCCTGATCAGGTACTCGACTCCCTTGTACGGAACGAGCCTGCCAAGGAAGAACACAACTTTTTTCTTCTCGTCTATGCCGTAGAGGGACCTGATTCTTTTACCGTAAAGCATCGGGCTGAATCTGCCCAGGTCGACGAAGTTGTGCACGACCTCGATTTTTTTCTTGAATTTCTCAGGGATCTGCGAACCTGCGACGTAGTTCGGCGTCGTCGGCATGATCTTCACAGCCCTTGAAAGAACCCGATAAAGGAATAAACCGTACACGTATTTGAAAGGCTTATGATACCAACGATCCTTTATTATGTCCGCGTGATAACTCACGAACAAAGGCTTCTTCTTCACATTCGAAGCGATCAACGCAAAGACGCTGTTGAAGGGATCTGGCAGGTGAACGTGTATCAGGTCGTACTCCCCGTGCAGGAGGTCGGCCAGAATCCCGGGGGCGAATGGCCCGTTGAACAAGGTGAACCAGACGCGAGAACGCATGACCTTTATCCCGGTCAGCTCCTCTTCCTCCTCCCCAGCGCCAGGAACGCTGGAGGTGTAAACCAGCACCTCATGCCCCCTGCGAGCGAACCCTTCGGAAATCCCTAGAACGTGGCTCTCTATCCCGCCCCGATGGGGGTGGAAGTATTTGGTGACCTGCGCTATCCTCATCTTTGGTTCACCTGATCATCCCGTCCAAGTAAAGGATTAAAATAGTTCCCACTGCCGGCAGACCGAAGATGGCGACAGCTATTATCACCGACATCTTCAAAGCGATGTCGAGGCCGAAAACAAGGTCGAGAAGCAGGATCAGGACGATGCCGACGATGGAATTTATGAGCAGCCTTTTGACGAGGTCCCAGAAAAGGTATACAAAGAGCAAAAGCGTCACGCCTATAACGACAAGGACGATGGTTGAATCCATGTTAATAGATTATTATCGTAAATAAATAAAGAAAAAATGGAATACAACCTTTCGGAGAATGTGAAGCCGTGGATTCCCGGGCTGTGCTGCTACACACCCGGGCAGACGATAGAAGGCTATACCAAACTCGCATCCAACGAGAACAACTACGGGCCGTCTCCGAAGGTCAAGGAAGCCATCAGGAAGGCTGCGGGATCGGTCAACGTGTATCCTTACCGTGACCCGGAGTTGCGGGAGAAGATAGCCGGATACTGCAAATGCCGCCCCGGGAACGTGATCACCGGCAACGGCTCGGACGAGTCGATCGACTTGATCTATAAGACGTTCAAAGGGCCTGTTCACTCTGTCAATCCCACCTATACCGAATACAGGATATTTGCCGAAGCCCTCGGAGAACGGTACTCTTACACCAACCTGGATGAAGGATTCACTTTCCCGGTAGAAAAATTTATCAAGGAATCGAAGAATGCCAGGATCCTGGTGCTGTGCTCTCCGAACAATCCCACAGGCGGCGTGCTGTCTGAGGAAAACATTAGGGCAGTTCTCGAGGAAGGAAAGACAACCGTTCTGGACGAGGCTTACGTGGAATTCCATAAGAGATCCTTCACGCCGCTTGTTTCGGAATATCCGAACCTTCTCGTCTTGCGGACTTTCTCGAAAGCCTTCGCCATCGCGGGCCTGCGCGTCGGATACATCGTCGCAGACCCGGAGGCCATAAAACTGCTCGACCGGGTCAAGCCGCCGTTCAGCGTGAACACGCTCGCCTTGGAAGCTGCTATGGCCGCCCTGGATGATCAGGGATACATGCGCGAAACGGTTGAAAAAATAAAAAAAGACAGGAAGCGCCTCTATAACGAGCTGAACAAAAAATTCAAAGCCTACAAGTCCGGATCGAACTACATACTCGCAGATGTTGCGCCCATGCGGTCAAATGATGTCTATGAAAAGCTCCTGGAAAAGAAGATCATCGTGAGGAACTTAGGGAGATTCCACGGATTTTCCGGAGAATACTTAAGGGTGTCGGTCGGGACCACTGAAGAAAACGAGCGGTTCATCGATGTTCTGAAGGATTTATAGCCTGCCGGGCAATACCTTAGCATAAGGTCGCTTCAATGAAAGATATGATTATTTTGCCCGGTATGTTTATCCTGCTGTTGTCATGTACAGCTTATGCTGAAACTTATCATATCATGTGGAGCGGAACGAACCAGGAAGAGGGTTGGGGGTTATTGGTATTTTATTACTGCTACAATTATCCTTGCGTAATAAACGGGACGACTTTTAGCGAGGACACGCGTGCTCCGCTGAATTCTGACGAAACCGGTGTAGAGTATGACCGTTTTT
>CAIYYO010000188.1 GCA_903930485.1 Methanobacteriota archaeon | reverse complement strand
TTGTTCCCGTCGCCGACGTATGCTACTTTGACGTCCTTCAGCCGGCCTTTTATTTCAAAGATCGTGTACAGGTCGGCCACTACCTGACAGGGGTGTTCCAGGTCTGATAGGCCGTTTATCACGGGGTCTTCGGAGTATTTTGCAAGCTCTTTAAGCGTCTCATGATTCCGTACCCTGGCTACGAGGGCGTCGACGTATCTTTCAAGAACCCTTGCGCTGTCCGCGATGGTCTCGCCCCTGCCGAGCTGGGTATTCATCGGGCTGAGGTCTATGCAGTGGCCGCCTAGCTGGAGCATCGCGCTCTCGAAAGAAACCCGGGTCCTGGTGGAAGGCTTCTCGAAGAGCATGACGAGGATCTTCCCTTCAAGCCCGTCTTTATACCTTCTCGGATCCTTCTTGATAGAGCTGGTTGAATGAATTATCTTCTCCAGTCCCTCGCTGGAGAGGTCGCCGACAGAGAGCAAATCTAAAGCCTTATCCATATATTTTCTTATGTTTTAAATAGATAAATATGTCAACTTTGGAACAGACTGTGAATGACATCAAGAAGATGAAAGTTCGCGGGGCCTTGGACATCGCGATAGCCTCGGTTGCAGCATTAAAGCAGGTAGCTCAGGAGGATTCGAAAAGTTCGGCCGAACTCGCAAAAAAGATCAGAGATGCAGGCCGCAAGCTCAAGAACTCAAGGCCTACGGCCGTTTCGCTGCCAAACGCAGTCGATTACATCGTGTACGTCTCGGAGAAGAACAGGCAAAAACCGCCGGCAGAATACCGGGAAAAAGTTACAGAGGCTGCGGAAAAATTCATAAACGATCAGGAAAAAGCCCTCGAAAAGATCGGCACGATAGGCGCGAAAATAATAGCGAAAGACGAGACTATCCTGACGCATTGCAACAGCGATACCGTGGTGCAGATACTGAAAAAAGCCTACGACCAGGGGAAGAACCTAAAAGTCGTCTGCACCGAAAGCCGTCCGAGATACCAGGGGCTGCTGACTGCGAAAGAGCTCTCCGAATACGGCATACCCACGACAATCATCGTGGATTCGGCCGTCCATCTGGCGATGAAAAAACTAAGGATAGACAAAGTCATAGTCGGCGCGGACACGATATGCGCAAACGGCGACCTGGTAAACAAGATAGGCACCTCGCAGATAGCGTTATGCGCCCATGAACAGGACATAGAATTCATCGTCGCCACCGAGTCGATAAAGTTCTCGCCCCAAAGCCTGCTCGGATCCGCGATCGAGATAGAGGAACGGAGCGGAAGTGAAGTCATAAAACCCGGAAGGCTCAGGAAGGTGAAAGTGTTCAATCCCGCCTTCGACGTGACAGAAGCGGAATACATAAACATGATCGTCACGGAATACGGGATCATGCCACCGCAGGCAGCGTACAACCTGCTCAAGGAGAAATTCGGATGGGAATTAAAGTAAAGTCCCAAAAGAAAACACGATGAAGCGGATTATTAATTATCAGCTTTCTTAAAAGTTTTGTTCATTTCGCTTATGTCTATTGAGATGGGCGTCTTGTACCTTTTGTTGTATAACGTCGCCTTGAATGAGCTTTTAGGTTTTAAAATTATTTTTCCACCTTTGACTGAAACACTTCCAATCAATGGGTAAATATCTTCATAAAACTGAAGTTCTAGGATGGTCTGCTTTTGCATGCCGCTCTTCTTGTCATGATATTCAATAAATGCGTATGATGGATCTCCTTTGGGTTTGATCTTGTAATAAATTTTTATTAAATATGATCTTGTCTCCTTTATTGAATAGATTATTTCCAGCTCCTTACCGAATTTCCGCACCTCTTCCTCAACTTTCTTTATTGTATCGATTTTTTCTTTATTGTCTTTGTACAAGTATGCTAGGCATTTGAAAGTGCATTGGGTTATGAATTCTTCTTTCTGACTGTCAGTCATCCTCTTGAGGTTATCTGCAGAGATGCCCATGTCAAGCTCAAGAAACCATTTCTCAGTGTGCCTGTTTGACATTTTTATTTCACCATCCGGCAAAGATGTCGAATAAATGATATAGACGTGGTCGAATATGCCTGAAACAAAGTTATACTCGTTAAGTTTTCTTGCGATCCGATCTCCTATTGCCGATATCTTTTTAATATCAAAAAGGTTTCCTATAGGGATAGACACCGATTTTCCATTAATGTTTTCTGAATAGCTTCCATAATACCGGATGCTTTTGATGACTTTGTCCCCTATTGCCATAATTTTAATTATGAAAGTATTGTATATAATGCCCATTTTACAGGCTGCAGCCTACATCATCAGTCCCAAAAGAAAAAAACGCGAATACTGCGACTGCGCCCCACATGTGTATCATGTTCTTGAAGAAGTAATCGCATGAAGCCCTTTTTGCAGGCGGCGGCCTGCATTCTTTCAGTCCCAAAATGCCTAATCAGGCATGCAGGCAAAGCCTGCAAAAAAACATGAAGAAGGCGACTGAGCCTTTACATGTGTATCATGTTCTTGAAGAAGTAATCCAGGACGTAGCTTCCCAGGAAGTAGAGGCCTATGCATAGGGTTAACAGTATCGGCAGATATTTTATGCCTTCGCGGGCGTTGCCTTTCATCATCAGGCCCATTATGAGGGACCCGAATATCGATGAAATCGTCAGGGACGCCAGGGTGTATTGCATCAGGAACCCGGAATCGATGGAGACGCTGGTGATAGAGATCGGCGCGCCGGTTATTGCTACGTCGGACGGCATCGAGGAGCTTATTTTATTGCTCATCGTCGAAAGGATCTTGACCAGGAACGAGGACATGGCGAACAGGAGCGGCGCTGCGAGGCCTATGGCGACGAATATGAAGATCACGTACATGAGGACGCTTGCTGATATCTCTTTTTGCACCATCTGCTGGTCCCGCAGGTCTCCGGCCGTCGAGTCGAGCAGGTCTGCAAGCTTTCCGCCGGATTTTATGCTGTTGACGATGAGGTCCATTGTCTTGCTCAGGGATTCGGACTTTATCCTCGAATTCATCTTGGTGAGGGCTACTGCGAGGGCTGTTCCGGTCATCGTTTCCCTGCCTACCCGTTTTATCTCTTCGGCGAGCGGCCCGAACTCGGGCCTTGCGGCCATGAGCAGCGCTCGGTCGGTCGTGAGCCCGGCCCTTATGTTTGAAGACGTCAGCTGGAGCGCATCGGGCAGGACGGATTCGACGAATTTGGCCTTAGAGTCTATGGAAAATATTATCCACATGTAGAAGGCGGCTTCTATGATGATGAACGAGACCAGGACGCCGGCGATGACAGGGACGCCGAGGAACGTAAGGAAGTACCCGAGATAGAGGCTGAAGGCTATTCCGACGAGTATTATGAATCCGAGAAGCCTGTCCGGGTTGAGCTTTATGTTGGAGTAGAGTATCATCTGGTTGAAGTCTTTTTTAAGCTTTCTTGGGAATAACTTGGTTAAAACTGCGTAGAGTTCCATTTGTTCACCCTATGAGGTTCGGCCTCTTGCCCCTGATGACGCTCATGAAGAGGAATTGCATTATTATGACGCCTCCGAGGAGCATCCAGAAGGTCATCTTGTCCCCGAGGCGGCCCATGCCCGGGAACGTCGAGATTATTATCATCACGGTTATGCCGAGGGAGGGCATGATGACGGCTATCATCATGTACATCATGGCCAGAGGGTTTAGGACTGATTTGTATTCCCTTATCTGGACCATCTGTTCCTTGGAAAGCGCTTCCAGGACGCATTCGAGGTTCTCGCCTATGTCGCTTCCGGACCTCATAGCGTTGACGAGCTGCCAGATGGCCCTCCGGAAATACATCGACGGGTTCCGGATGGCGAGCTCTTCAAGCGTGTCTATCACCGGCTTACCTGATCGGCTTTTCTCGATGACTATCTTGAATTCGTCGGATATCTGGCCGTAGTTCCCGGCGCCGACGGAGACGAATGAGTCGAATATCGGAACCCCGGACCTTATCTGTACGAGTATCGTCCTTAATGCGAATATCAGGTTCTTCTCCAGGTTCTTAACTCTCTTGGAGACAATGGATTTGGGGTAGGTGACGAGCTGCATGTAATTCAGGAAGCCCACGGCTATCCCGATCAGGGGGCCGTAGCTGACGAAGACTCCGGTGCCCATGGAAAGGACCAGACTGACCGCTGTTCCCGCGAGTATCCCCATCGTCGCGGAAACGGTGAAGCAAATCGCCAGGTATTCCCGCGCTGTCAAGTTGTAATCTTTGTCGAGGCCTGATTGCTTGAGCTGGATCGCTATCATAGGGGATATCTTGGCCAGTACGTCGCCTACGGATATGAAATAGTGCGATAGGTTCCTTATGCGCTGGGACCTTAGCGCGGCGATTCCTTTGTTTTTCTCGGCCACGTTACAGTATTGTTTTTAAAAGAATATAAACTTTCCATCTGGTTCCTAGTCCAGGAGTTTCTTCGGGGCTTTGTCTCCCTGGACCACGTCGACGACCGTGTCCTTGTCCACGTAGTAGCGGTTCATTATCTTTCCGACGTCTTCGACCTGCCTTACGCGGTTCTTGACCATCCATTCAAAGACCTGCTTTTTTACGTCGAGGTCTTCTTTTATCTCTTCGACCGACAGGCCGGTGTGGTTGCCGACTTTTTCGTATATGCTTATGTCCTCGGTCGCGGCCTTCACGACGTCGGTCCTCGGATCCCATTTATAAAGTATGCTGGGCCTGTATTTCATCTCGTCCCTGTTGCCCATGAGGCCGGGGAGGAACTCCCCTATCTCGAAGACGCGCCTGATCCCTTTCCTGCGGTCGCGGAACATGACTATGTTCAAATGAACGGAGTCAAGCATACTCTCTGGAATGCTGATCGGCGGGTTCGTCAGCCGGTTTATGGTCTGCTGACAGCTGTCGGCGTGGAGCGTCGAGTATACGGAGTGGCCCGTGTGCATTGCTTCGAAAAGGACTTCGGCCTCTCTCTGTTTACGGATCTCTCCCATGATTATCCTGTCCGGCCTCATCCTGAGCGAGTTCACCAGGAGGTCGAGCATGGTCACCTCTCCCTTGCCTTCGGGGTTCGCCTCCCTTGTGGTCAGCGGGCACCAGTAGAGGAACTGCGGGAGCTGCAGTTCTCTCGTGTCTTCGATGGAGATTATCCTGTGGTTCGGGGGTATGAAGGGCATGCATATGTTCAGGAAAGACGTCTTGCCGGAGCCTGTTCCGCCGGATATGATGATGTTCATCTCGTATTGTATGACGAGCCATATCAGGGCCAGAACTTCGGAGTTGACGGTCTTGCTCGTGACGAAATCGGTCGCAGTCCACGGGTCTCTCGCGAATTTCCTGATGGTTATCGTGTGGCCTTTCGTAGAGATGGGATTGATCGTCGCATTAACCCTGTCGCCGGAGAACAGGTGCGCGTCCAGGAGCGGGCTCAGGTTGCTTATCTCCCTCCCGACCCTTCTTGCGATCGTGTTCGCGTAGTTGAGGATCGCGGCTTCGTTCTCGGTCGTGACGT
This sequence comes from Methanobacteriota archaeon, assembly GCA_903930485.1. Lineage (GTDB taxonomy): Archaea > Altiarchaeota > Altiarchaeia > IMC4 > QMZM01 > CAIYYO01. The sequence continues at coordinate 9,132 of CAIYYO010000188.1, read as the reverse complement.
TGGTGCGCAGCCATCCGTATTTCTTGTGGAAGACCCTAAGCGGCTCTTTGGCCGAGTTGACGACGACCTCTTCGAGGCCGTTGTCGTCGAGCAGGAATTCTATGTCTCCGAGGCCCAGGAGCTCGTGCACGAGTCCGAGTATGAAATTATTCCTTACGACCTCGTCGAGGTGGGGAAGCTCTTCGGCCAGAAGCCGGCCCGCATCGGACGAGAACTCCTTGCGCAGATCTTCCATGATCTTCACGTCGAATACCTCGCCTATGTTCATGTCTACGGCGCCTATGAGCCTCTCTTTTATGTCATCGAGAAGCGCCTTCGTCGCTATGTCGACTTCGGGGACCACGAGCTTGTAGAAGGGGAGATAGTCTTTTTCTATGATGTCCACGCGCGTCTTCACTCCGGCAGCGCCGCTGGACTCTATGTCATAGCTTTCTATGACACGCCCTTCGCATTTCTCGATCTTGCTCTTCGCCTGCGGCTCTCTTTCTCCCTTATCTTTCGTCATTTTGTGTCATGACCTTCGCCTATCTTTCTTATCTCCGGCTCGCCTATGGCCGGGTAGTGCAGCTCGACCAGGTTGTGCTCCTCGAGTATCATGGCCCAGTTCTCTATCTGCGCCCTGCTGACGTTCAGCTTCTGGGCCAACTCATTATCTATCCTAAGCCTTTTGTATTTCTCGACCAGCTTATACAGCCGGTCTATCGGGGTCTCGACCTTGCCGGCGTCTATCACGTTCTCGGACGGCTTCTTGGAAGTTATCTGGGATATCCGCTTCATCAGCGCCATGTCTTCCATCTGCCTTTTCTTCTTCAGTTCCGCGAACCGTTCGCTCTTTGGGTCGGATACGCCGAGAAGCTTCCGGGGGCTCTGGACAACCTCATTCGCAAGCTGCCTCGCCTCGTCCCCAAGGCCTTCGTAATCGTCATCCGCCGAGCCTGCCGCGAATTTGCGGGCGAAGTCGACAAGCCGGAAGTCGTTGTCCACCTGCAGGGATCTGACATCCGACGCCCGTACCAGAGCCATCAGGTCTAATCCGTTCTTCTTCCCGCCCTGGGCCGCTTCGAAAGAGGACCTAATCCGTATCCCGAGGGATGCGAACGGGAGCTCTTTTTCGAGAAGGGCCTCTTTGTTGTTGTTCCTGGCGGTCTCCATGTCTTTCTCCGTGAACGAGTATACTTCTACGCCTCCTCTCGTCCCTGAGAGCGTCTTCTTTATCTGGCTTATCGCATCGTCGCAGTAGAACGTCTTCTTCGGGTTTTCTTCGAACGATGCGCCGATCACGCTGCCCTTGTAGAGCAGGAGCGCCGCAGCATACGGTTTACCCTCGGTCTTGCTCTTCAGCCGCATCGTGCCTATGAATTCCTTCCTCAAGGATTCGCAGAAGTTATCGAAATCTTCCTGGCTTTTCGCCACTAACAATTCCCCGCCTTCCTTGACGGGTTCGTCACCGGAAGCTTTCTTCTTCTTGATTATGTTGTAGAGGCCCACTTTCAGTCCGTCCAGTTAAGGCTGCTGTATGCCGTACATCTCGAGTATCTTGTTATACTGCTTGAAGTCCTCGGACCTCAGGAAACGGTCTATGTCCTCCTCTTTCAGCTTCCCCAACAGGGCGTCGATCTCGGACAAGACCCATTTCATGTTCTCGCGCAAAAACTTCTTCTGGGCCGGCTCGCCCTTGTAGTTGAAGACTATGTCGTGCATCTTCTTATACTCGGTGTAGCACCTTGAAGAACAGAAGCTCTTCTTCGCGTTCATGGGCAAATCGTTGATCAGGCCGTCTATTATCCTGACCGCCTTCCTAAGCTCCTCGATGCGTTCCCCGGTCTTCTTTTCAAGGTCTTCCAGGTCTTTTTTGATCGTCTTGTTGTCTTCCATCCAGGCCCTGCCGTCGTCGAGCTCCTCTTCCTTGAAGGGGCTGTCTACCTCTCTAGGCACCTCTTCCGGGGGCTTCTCCTTCTCCTCTTCGATGGTCTGTTTTTTGTCGGCCTCGTTGATCACCTTGGGCAGGATCCCTTCAGCGCCCATGCGCGCTATCAGCTGCCGCTCTTTGCGGTCGAGGTCCTCTATCTCTCTCGTGATCGAGTCTATCTCTTTTTCGAGGTCGGTCATGTCATTCTTTGCCAGATCCTCTTTCTTTTCGACGTCCGAGAGCTCTTCTTTCAGGGCCGAGACTATTCCGGCGGCGTTCTTCATATCTTCGGCAAGCGATGCCTCGGCTTTCGTGAACTCGTCGGATTTGGCGCCTGATTCGTCTTTCTTCTTCAGCAGATTGTCCCTTTCAAGCTCGACCTGCGACTTCCTCTGGCGTATTTCCTCAAGCTCCCTTGCCTTGTCCTTCTCCCTGCGGTCCAGGGCCATGAGGTCTTTTGCTATCTCGACCATCTTCTGGTCGAATGACCCGGTCTCTCTCCTCAAGCCTTCCTCCTGCTTCTCGGCCTTGGAAAGCTCTTCCTTTATGCCGGCCTGCCTCTGCGCCGACTCCTTGATCTTTGCCGCAAGCTCGGGCTTCTTTACCGTGGCTTCGTTTATCTTGGCCTCGAGCTCACACTGCATCGCGAGCAGTTCCTTCTTTTTCCCGTGCGCCGCGGACTTCTGGCTCCACAGCTCGTTTAGCTCCTGTGAATCGGCCTCTTTTTTGTCGTTATCTTTCTTTTTAGCTGGCAGCGCCATTTTTTAGACTCGCAGGTTTACCAGTATATATTATATTTAGGGAATTTATAGTTATCCATTTTTTCAAAGTCCCGTCAAATCAACATCCGGTGGATATGTTTAACTTAATGGCATGTCTGCAGTCGAGCTTCAGGTACGGAGTGCCCGCCTCAGAACACACGCCGCATACGTCGGTCCCGTTCACCTGCTTCCAGTAGAGGTAGTCTATCCAGGTGGCGTTCTCGACGGTGTCGATTTCATGGTTAACCAGCTCGTTGTAGTCTATGATAGTCTCTATCCCGATGTTGGGATTCCGGTAGTTGTCTGTCGACTGGTTCACGTATTTGGCCGACAGATTGTTCATGCCGTCGAGCCTGTCGAAGAAGCTTGGGCCAGCCGTATCGTTCCACGCAGTGCCGGAGCATCCGGCTTCGTTGCCGGTTATGTTGCTCACGGAATAGCAGGAGTAATTGACGTCCCGGCAGTCTATCCCCGCGACTATGGTATGCTGCGCCCCGTAGTTCCTCAGGTACAGGCAGTCGTCTGCGGAAACCGTGAAGTTTGTGGCATTGGTTATCGAGGGGATCGAAGGAAACTGGTTCAACGGAGAGCAGCTGAGGTTGTTGGCTCCCTTTTCGACGACTCCCGCGAAATGCTTTGGAGAGCTCGAATTCACGCAGTCCTTTATCGTCTGGTTGCATGCCAGGGACCCGCCTGCGTCTATCACCAGGACGGTCGCGTTCAGCACGTCGGCTGTGTTGTTGCTGCAATAGATGCTCAGGTTCAAAAGCGAACCCAGGCCCGTGGAATATAATAGGGCCGAGCCGGTGGCGTTCGCCGAGCCCGACGTTCCGTTCCCTAACGCCTGCGAGATGTTGAGCAGGCTGTCGCAGCTGTAGATCGTTTTATAGATGGCCCCGTTGGTCTTGAGAGTATAAAGGGGATCCTCCAGCCCTATTATCGACGTGTTCGACGAGGTCGTCACGGATATGTCGCGGTAATAGCATATGCCTGTGTTGTCTACTGCGTCTATTTCGTTGGTGATTATTATGGCGAAATCCCATGCATCTATGGGCACGACCTTTATTTCCTTGAGCGTTATGTTTATGTTGAAATTCTTGCCCATGCCGCTCTGCTCTATCTTGTCGTTCCATTCCTTCAGGGTGTGGTTGACCATGTCCGAGACGTTGGTGTTGTTCATGGTCCCGCACAACGTAAGCTCCGCTATCGCGGCCTCTGCACCCTTGTCCGGATAGATGGTCCTGTTGCAGTTGACGTTGCATGCAGTGCTGTTGCAGTTGAAGGAATAGTTCTGGAGCGGAGAATTCCCCATGACGACGTAGTTCGATGAATATATCGCAGCCCTCCTCCCGAAGATCACGACGGCTCTCGACAGGTCCTTCTTGACGTCCTCGACGAAGTAGTGCAGCTCGTCGCATCTTAACTGAGAGGTCTCGTCGTCTATCCTTGTTTTCGACGTTGTCACATAGAACGAGACGAGCATCATAAGGGGTATGAGCAGGAGTATTATGGCCAGGGTGAAGAATATACCTTTCCTCCTCGCCGCATTGCCGGGTCCTGATCTCATCTTGTTCACATCCATACTATGAGTTTCATGTTTATCGGCCCCCAGAGCGACTGCACCCCGCCGGACCTGGAGAAGTCGAACTCCAGCATGTTGGAATCGAATTTTATGTCCAGCTTGTTGTTCGGCTGGATGTCCAGCTGCCGGAGGAGCCGGAATGCCGCGTCATCCACCGCGTCGTTCAGGTCATAGGTCACGTTCGTTCCCGTATACGAGCACTGCTTTGTGCCGTTGTATTCGACAGGTATGGCTTCGTTCATCGAGGACCCGTCCTCGAACTGGATGGTCCAGTTGCACCCGTCCTTTTCGGCGAAAACTCCCGCATAGCCGACACGGCCGCTGAGCCTGAGGGTGTATATGGCGCGGTTGTATTTGGAGCAATTAGTGGGCGTCGTAGGATTGTCGCCCGTGCCGATCAAGATGGAATTGTTCTGGCCGGAATTGATCATCGTAGGCGGTATGTGAACGATGTACGGGTCCCCGATGATGGAGTAATCCGAGCCGAAGTGCAGGTCCCTCAGGGTGTAGGCCGGGGCGAGAATGCCGACCTTGACGTAATCCGTCCAGTGCTCGTCGGAATAGGAAGTGACCATGACGTCGCTCGCTTTCGCTATGGACGGGACGTACAGGGTGCCTGTGCAGTCATTAGTCTTGTTGAAACGGTCCGTGCTCTGGGTCAGGCTTATATTCCCGTAACCCGAGGAATCGGTCGACGTATAATAAAAGTCTATGTACGATTCAGGGTAAAGGATGCTCGGAACGACGTCTCCGGTCACGTTTATCACCTGCGCCGTCTGAGTGGTGTTGACTATGTCTTCGGCGATCTGATTGTAGATCATCCCCAATTGGGAGGCATCGTTGCTGCCGTAGTATGAGCCCGTGCTGCCGTTGTCGCCGCATTGGGCTATCGACTGCAAGGTCTGCCGCCCGTTCGTGCAGGTGTCTACCGGCCCGAACCCCACCGAGTACATTTTTGTGACGGAATAGCTGTTGAAAGCCGTCCTCGCCGCGCAGATGGCATCGTTCATCGCCGGCTGGCAATCCGAATCCGTGCAGGAGCCCGGAGGAGTCCCGGAGCATTGGTAGTCCGGCCCGGACTGACTTGAATCGGCCGACGTCTGCGCGCAGCTTCCGGAGCATAAGCCTATCGGGTTCGAGCATGACGCACTGTTGCCGCACTGCCCGCAGCTGAATCCCGCAACACCATCAGTCATGACGATTATGTACCTTTTCTGCGATGCGGTGATGGTGGCGTCGAATTTCGTTCCCCTCCGGTCCGTGGGGTTGCTTGAGCTCCCGCTTCTGACCCGACAGGCGAGAACGTTATCCGTCCCAGTAGTATTGAAGAATGTTTTAGGCACGCTCCAGGACCAGTCCCAGTAGCTGGCAGTGCCGCAACTGGTATCCCTGCCCAGGAGGTTCCCGTTAAGATAACACTCGACCCCCCGCTGATTCCTGAGGTCCAGGGTCGGGTTCCCGCTGATCGATGACAAAGTCACGTTGAAATGCTTCCGGTAGTAGACCACGTTGCTTAGCGCGCTTCCGTTGTCTCCCGTCGCAACGGGATTCCAGGTGTTCCAATTGCTGTCGTTGTAAGACAGATTGTTCCATCCGGATATGTTGCAGTTCGCGGGAATTGTCGTAGGGTCGCAGGAGTCGCCGCAGCTTGAATTCTGCTTGTACTTCCAGCCGCTCCCCTGAGGGAGGAGCGTGAGCGAGTCGTTGAAGAGCGTCATCGCCTTGTTTATGGCGCAGCACAGGCACGTTCCTCCGTTGGCCGAATAACCGTTCACGGTCGACGTAAGAGATGCCGCATTAGTTGTCAAAGCCTGCGAACTGGTGTCCGTGTCGAAACCCACGAGACCCACGCGGTTCCCTGACCCGTCCAATATCGCGTTGATGAAGTTTTTATCCAGGCATTTAGCAAGAGAGATCCGGCTGGTATCGCTGTTGTTGATCGCGGGATTGCTGCAGTCATCTATGGTGTGGCCTCCGGTGTGGTCGCTGCCTATGTAATACGACATGCTCCCGGAGAGGTCGGTTATCAGGACGACGTCAGCGGTTCCTAGCATCCCGGTTTCCCCCGTGATGTTATATGCCTCCATTCTCAGAGGGATGGTTTGCCCGCTCAGGAACGCGGGATAAGGCGGTCCTCCGAATATTTTCGAAAAGTTCGCGTTGGACATGTCGCAGGTATAAACGTTTCCGGCCTTGGTGCAGAAACTCATGTTCTTCGGGACATCGAAGACGTCTACGTTCCCCAGCCTCAGTTTAGTCGAGTAATTGTTCAGGAACTTCAGGTGCATGTTCATCGAATTAAGGGTTCCCGGGACGTAGAAAGACGAATAAAGGTTTATCAGCCCGTTTATGCCCGGGAATTCGTACCTGACTTTCCCGGTATCCGGCGAGGTGTCGAATTCCGAGGTGTTGTACGTGACTACAATGAAGCCGCCGGATATGTAATAGTTCTCGTCGTCGCCGCCAGTGAAATTCAGCATGAATACGTGCTGCCCCGGGGACCCGGCATGTATGTAATTCCCGGGATTTGTTACGCATTGAGAATTCGCAGTCATGTTGATCACGTTCTCGGGGAAAGTTCCGGGCACTGCGTTCCCGTCTATCTTCAACGTGAATACATCGCCTGCATCGTATTCAAGGCATATGCTCTGGACCGTATCGATGCCGTCGGGCAGGGTGATATACTTGGTCAGCGTCCCCTGTCCCTCGAAGCCCCCGAAGTAGGCGTAGCTTGATTCCGTTTTCTCCCTGATGTTGGTGAGGAAAGCCCGTGCGACTTCGCCCCTCGTCGGCTCCCCGGCCCCGTAGCCCACGAGAAGCCTTGAGGAATAAGTCCTGCTCGACGCCGCGTCGTACTTGGGCCTCCTCGACGAATTGTCGAGGTTGGTGTCGGAAATGTTGAAAGTGATCCCCCGGTCCTCTATGACCAGCTGGTAACCGAAGCGGTCCGGTATCAGCTTGTCCAGGTAGGCTTTCGAGATATTCACGGCCGCCAGCCATGAAGAAGAATTCGTTGTCCCGTTCGACGCAGCCCAGTCCGTACCTATCTCGTCCAGCACTCCCTGCTTGTTCAAAACGTCTATCGAGTCTTCCGAGACGTAGTGGATCATCTTGAAGGAGTTTATGCTGTCCTTGTTGACCCTGGGCTCGTATGAGGCGATGAACGTGACATAGATGAAGAGGAAAACGACGAGCGCGACCATCGCGTCCCAGATCACCACGTAGCCCTTGTTTTTCATTTTCATCTAAGTATTCACCACCGTGTAGTTGCTCCAGAGGGTGAGCTTTATCCGGACAATGGTGCCGTCCAGTATCCCGGTCCGGGGGATTGTGATCTGGTCGACGTCAAAGGGGGGCGTTTGGCCTGCCTTGCAGGTCATGTTGTTTAACACGATTGTGGTGCCGTTTATGTCCGTCATATTGAAGTAGAAATCGAATCTCCCGACTCCGAGGAGGTTCTTGTTGCATTTATAGTTCGAGATCGAGACGTCGTTGCAGGTATTGACAAAAGACGAATCGTTCATCAATACCAGGAACTCACCGACCTTGGACCGGTTGAGCATCCTGGGCTCGTCCGCGAGCCCGACGACGTAGACGTTGTTCCTCGTCCAGTTCTCCGGAGCGCCCCTGGTCCGGACGAGCTTCTCGGCCACGTTCACGGCCGTGTCGTCGAACACGTTGAATCTCTCGGATTCGCTTATCCTATCAGTCGTGCTCTTCCACAGAGAGATCGCGGTCGCGAGCGTGAAAAAGAATATCAGGCATGCTAGGAGGAATTCCCAGCTGGTCGCCTGGCCCTTCCTTGCGCGTTTAGCGCTGCTAAGTCCTTGGTACGACATTTACGTAAACCGTAAAGTTGTTGTTCGTCTCGATGCTCTCGTTGACGGAATTATTGTAGTCGAGGGATATGTTCACGGGATATAGGCCGCTGGTCAACGGGGTCTTTATCTGGGAGGAGGACACTTCGACAGCCTCTTCGGATTTTAACGAGCCTACTCTCTTAGTGATCGTCCCGTTAAAGAGCACCCAGAATGGCCCGGAATCCACCGGCCCGAAGTTCATGACCTTTATGGTGAGATTCACGCTCTGGTTCGTGTAGGCGTTGGGCGGCCACAGGCTTCCGTTCGCGTATGCCAGCCATAGGCTGCCGTTGAGGTACGTGAGTTCGGGCTTGCTGCAGATTATAAAAATCTTCTCGGCGTCGTTGTATACTTTGTTCCTCTTCGAGATGTTCTTGTCGAGGCATGCGATCGTTATGTTCGAAGAAACCATAGGGTCTATCACGCTGTAATTATTGCAGGAAACTTCGACAAGATTCCCATAGACGCTCACATCGTAGTCTTGGACCCCAACAAGCTGCGTGGGTAGCCGGAAATATTTATAGAAGCCCGAACCCTCCTCGGCTATCGTGTTCACGTTGTCTGCGAAGCTGTCTGCGACGCGCCTCAGGTCTGTCTCGGTCTTGATGTTGGTTGCTTCGGTACTTTTCTCGTTAGCGTAGATGGCCACCATCAGGAGTATGAACATGATGAAGAGGAAGACTATCAGCGTTTCCATGCTGCTCTGCCCTTTGCGAACTGTCATGATTAACTATTTTGTTAACCGGTTATATATTAAAGTATTAATAAACCCTAAAAAAAGAAACAGGTCAAGACGCCGTAGGCTTAAGCAAAGAGCTTCCCGAGGAGACCGTCGAGGCCGAGGCATTGCTCGCGGCCGCAAGCTCGGGATAGTTTATCTTGTAGACTCGGACATAACCCCAGTATGAATGATCCTGCTTGTCTCCCAAGAAGCCGTCGACCAGCGTATAGTAAGGAGATTTCTGGATGCTCATGCTCGCAAGGCCCGCAGTCTGATACTCGTCGAGGTAGTCGCCGAGG
>CAIYYO010000187.1 GCA_903930485.1 Methanobacteriota archaeon | reverse complement strand
TGGACGGCCCCAAGCTGTATTCCGAGTATCGTCGTATCCGATTCGATCAAGAATCCGGGAACCGCGTCCACCAACCTGTCGGCCGCCTGTAATCAAGGCAGCGGTTCACAGGATGTTTGCACCAGCATATCCTCTGGTATGGCGTCCGCAGGCTCGATCCAGGGCGTCACCGTGGAGTGCGTCTGGAATAATCCCGGCGCGTTCAAGATGTGTTCGCCGAGGATAACTTTGGCGACTTCGACCATCACCGACAAGATGGTTGTGGTTGGAGGCTTCATCAAGACCATGAAATTCTATCAAGCCGGAGCGGAGACGACGAGTGTGATAATACTGTCCGACCCACATGTTCCCTACGTGATACACACAGTCGTCGACGGCACCAATTTCCCCGGGGGAAAAGACTCCGACACTTGGATGACCGTGACCGGCATGAAGGACGTGACCCCCGAGACGTTCGACTTCGACTCCATCAACCCTTCCGCAATGGCTGACGCGGAAAAGCAGAAGATCATGAGCCAGTTTAACGGAACCGGAGGCGTTGAGATAGGGGCTGGAGTGGGCCCGGATTTTACGGCTCTGAAAGCGATCCAGACCTTTAACTGGAGCATCACTCTCGCATACGACGTATCCAAGGAATATGCAGGCACTGCCCAGTGCAACGGCACGTTCAATACAACTCTCGAACAGTGCAGGAACGGCAACCAACCGGGCGACTGGCTAAAACTTCCGGAATGCACGACGCCCGCAAGCTGTCCCGCAGGCACGTATCTGAAGGACGTTCCTTCTGCAGGCCTTCTGACGATATACAATGCAGACCCTTCGCCTATATACAAGTCCACAGGTTCGACGACTACGACGACGGTGTCGACGACGTCTACAGGAGCGTCCACGACCACTTCCTCGACCGTTTCTACGACCACGACCAACACCGGGGGATGCACTCTGATAGGGGACAATCCGCCGTGCGGCTCGATAACGGTTCAGGAGATTATAGCACTGATAACCTCGTGGGCCAATGGGAATGCAACTCTTCAGAACGTATTGAACCTGATAACTGCCTGGGCCCACGGTTAGAGGCCCCTCATCTTTTTTTCTATTTTTTATCCGGCTGAATTCATATCTAATCCTCACCCGGTCCCTTGAAGGGAGCCGTAGACGATGCAAGACGATAAACCCCAGGTACAGGAAGATCTGGAACGGGTCGGGGTCACGAACCTTAAGACCATCGTTCTCACTGAATGGAAGGGCCGCAAGTACACCTTTACGCCGAAGATAGAGCTGGTCATAGACCTCGACGGGAAAAAGCGCGGCGCGCATATGAGCCGTCTCGTCGAATCCATCACCGAGTCGATAGAGGAAGAGATCGTCCTCCGTCACGGGTCTCTCGAGGATGTCGGAAAAGCCATTCTTGAAAAGCTCTCAGGGACGCATCCCTTCAACAAGGCCCGGATATCGATCGACACCGAGCTCGTGATCCCGCGCAAGACCCCTAAAACAGGCAAGATGACTATGGAGTCTTATGGGATAGGCGTCAAGGTCTCAAGGGAGGACGGAGTGTATAGAAAAGCTCTTACGGTTGCGGTCATCGGGAACACAGTGTGCCCGCACGCTATGGAAAAGACAGGCGGCAAGTCGCACATCCAGAGGGCTGAGGCGTTCCTGGAGCTTGAAACAAGGTACGACAACCTGATAGACCTCGAAGACATGGTCTCCTGCGTCGAACAGGCTTTCCCTTCAGAGGTTTACGGCCTGCTCAAGACCGAGGACGAGGTCTACATAGTAGAAAAGATGTTCGCGAACCCGAAATTCGTCGAAGACGTCACGCGCGGGATACTGGATGCTGCAAGGAAGAGATTCAAGAAATGCAGGATCAATGTGAGAACAGTCAGCCAGGAATCCATACACCGGCACGACGTCGTCGCCGAGGGCTCGGCAGTGAGCTGATTTATTTCCTGATTATCTAATACTAATATATTAATATTGTTTTAATCGAGTGATCAAACGTGAAAACCATTGGCAAAGAAATCCGGATGGAGAGGATCATCAACAGGAAATCCCGCAAGACCGTTATCGTGCCGCTAGACCATGGAGTGTCGGTTGGACCTATTCCCGGCATTGAGGACATGGTGAAGACGATAAGCGACATAGCAGAAGGCGGCGCCAACGCGGTGCTGATGCACAAGGGCTTAGTAGATGCAGGCCACAGGGGCTACGGTAGGGACATAGGGCTCATAGTCCATCTCTCAGGGGGCACCGCCCTTTCCGAGACGCCGAATACCCGCGTACAGGTCACCAGCGTGAAGGAGGCTATTCGGCTCGGCGCTGACGCGGTTTCTGTCCATGTCAATATCGGGTCCGAGAATGAGGGAGACATGCTCCATAACTTGGGGATGGTGGCAGAACAGTGCAACGAATACGGGATGCCGCTCCTCGCCATGATGTACGCCCGCGGGAAGAAGGTCGAAAGCGAGCACGACGTCAGATACGTGAAGCATGCGGCGCGCGTCGGGGCAGAGCTGGGCGCGGATATAATAAAGACCGTCTATACCGGTGACAAAGAAAGCTTCAAGCAGGTGATAAAAGGATGCCCTGCACCGATAGTGATAGCCGGGGGCCCCAAGATCGAGAGCGAGGAAGACCTCTATAAAATGGTCAAAGACGCTATGGAATGCGGGGCAATGGGCATTTCGATCGGCAGGAACATATTCCAGGCAAAGGATCGCGTAGCCGTGACGAAGAAGCTTTGCAAGATAGTCCACGGCGAAATCTGAACGTTTCTTTCATATGAAAGAGGGTGATGCCAAAGCGAGGGTCAAGGAGATATTAAAAATACAGTCTAAGGATTACCTGGATGCGAAGACCGAGCTTGCCTACGGTAATCCGCTTGAGCTTCTGGTAGCGACTATTCTGTCAGCCCAGAGCACGGACAAGACCGTGAACGTGGTTACGAAAAGCCTTTTTGCGAAATACCGGTCGGCAGCGGACTATGCGAATGCCGACCTGAAGGAGCTGGAGCAGGACATAAGGTCTACCGGCTTCTACCATAACAAGGCCAAGAACATCCAGAATGCGGCCAAGGTCCTCGTTGAAAAATACGGCTCGATGGTGCCCAAGACCATGGAAGAGCTCTTGACACTCCCTGGCGTAGGCAGAAAGACGGCCAACATCGTTCTAGGAAGCGGATATGGCGTGACCGAGGGGATAGCAGTCGACACGCACGTGACCCGTGTATCGTTCCGTCTCGGCCTGACCAAGGAGACCGATCCCGTGAAGATAGAAAAAGACCTGATGGCAATCGTCCCGAAAGAGGACTGGATGCGTTTTTCCTACATGCTCGTTTTGCTCGGAAGAAGGGTATGTATTGCGCGTAAGCCAAAGTGCGTGATTTGCTCTTTGAATCGTATATGTCCTACGGCATTCAAAGTATGAGGCGGAAAAAATGGCTCTTGAGGAATACAAGAAGAAAAGGGATTTTTCGAAGACCGGCGAACCTGCCGGTGCGGTAAAGAATCCTGGAAAAAGCCTTATTTTCGTGGTCCAGAAACATGATGCAAGCCATCTGCATTACGACCTCCGGCTTGAGATAAACGGCGTCCTGCGGAGCTGGGCTGTTCCGAAAGAGCCTCCGACCGAGGAAGGCGTGAAAAGGCTGGCCGTCGAGACCGAAGACCACCCGATGGAATATGCCGACTTCCAGGGAAGGATTCCTGAGGGGGAATACGGGGCCGGGACCGTTGAGACGTGGGACCGTGGAACGTATGTCCCGGAAAAGATCGGCGACAAGGAGATAATGGTGAATTTGTTCGGCAAGAAGCTCAACGGCGATTATGTACTGGTCAAACTGAAGCCGACGCCCAGGTTCAAGGGAGAAAAGAACTGGCTGTTTTTCAAAAGAAAAGCATAAATCCCGGAAGAAATATTTCTTTCGGCCTCAGCCGAAGAAAAACTGCAAGTAATTTATATACTCAGTCCTTAAGGTATAATGTGGTGAAAATGGCTGTAGAGGGCGATAGGTGGCAGGCTTTGACGATAGCA
>CAIYYO010000186.1 GCA_903930485.1 Methanobacteriota archaeon | reverse complement strand
TGTCCCTGGACGAGGAGTTTCCCGGTTTCTTTTAGGACGTATGTCCTCATCGTGTTGACGTCTTTTTGCGAGTGCACGGTTTCTGGCCTTGCCTGTACTATGAATAGTTTGCCTGTGCCCACTTTTTTGCCGTCTCCGTCCTTGGCCCATTCTATGTCCATGGGCTTGTGGTGGCCTGCTTTCTTGCTATAGTGGTCTTCTATCGTGACCGCCCATTTAGCAAGCTGCAGTATCTCGTCGTCGTTTATGCAGAAGGATTCGCGTTCTTTTTCGGTCGTGTCGACGTTCTTTGTCCCGCCGGCTCCGTATATCATCTTTATCTTCTTTCCGCCTATCCTCTTGCCTATTATGGGTTTGAAGCCTTTCCTTAGCGTGGGCTTGAATACGTAGTAGTCGTCCGGGTTTACCGCTCCTTGTACGACGTTTTCGCCGAGGCCGTATGAGCCGGTTATGTATACGACGTCTTTGAATCCGCTTTCGGTGTCTATGGTGAACAGGACGCCTGCGGATGCGGAGTCGCTTCTTACCATTTTTTGTACCGCTATCGACAGGTAAACGCTGAAGTGGTCGAAGTCCTTGTCTTCCCTGTATGATATCGCCCGGTCGGTGAAGAGGCTGGCAAAGCATCTCTTGCACGCGTCTATGACGTTTTCCGCGCCCTGTATGTGCAAGTACGTTTCCTGCTGCCCGGCGAATGACGCATCGGGTAAGTCTTCTGCTGTCGCGCTGGACCGTATGGCGACGTCGGTATTCTTCTCGTATCCGAGTTTCGTGTTCATCTCGCCGTAGGCTTTGATGACGGCGTCTCTAAGGTCTTTCGGGAACTCGGCCTTGACGATGAGGTCTCTTACCTTCTTTCCGCGTTTCTTCAGCTCTGCGAGGTATGTCTGGTCGTCCTTCTTCTTAAGGTCTTCGAGGCCTTTGAGGACCTCCTTTATCTCCTTCTCGATGCCGGCGTTCTTCAGTAGATGCTTATACGCCGTGGCAGTTATCGCGAATCCGTTGGGGACGCTTACGCCTTTTCCTTTCAGTTCCCTTATCATCTCGCCGAGGGATGCGTTTTTGCCTCCTACGAGGGGCACGTCTTCGATTCCTATTTCCTCAAACCAGAGAATAAATTTGTCGTCTCTCATTTAGAATCACCGGATGTCATTAATTAATATTACAGTTATAAGTATCAAACTTAATAAAACAGAAACTTTTTACCGGCATCGCACCCCCGCACATTTGTTAAGCTCCTGATTCCAAAGGTATTACCCTATGAGATTACTGGAGCTGGAGCTTGAGAACTGGGGAAGGCACGAGAAGCTGAAGGTCGATCTGTCCGGGGGTTTGCAGATCGGCGGCAGGAACGGTACGGGTAAGAGCAGCATCCTGGAGGCCATACGTTTCATTTTCTCGGAAAGCGCCGCCGGATATAAGTCCCGGGTAAGGTCCGGCTCAGATCATGCGAGGGTGAAGCTGCGTTTCTCCAAGGATTCCGACGTCTATTCTGTGGAAAAAAAGCTCTATCCAAAAAAGTCTTCGACCGCATTGATGTGGGTCAACCGTAACCCGGTAGCCGACAATTCCGGCTCTGTCTATGCCCGCCTGCGAGAGATCCTGCCTGAGGAGATAATCGAAAGGCTGGTATACGTCCCGCAGGGGACTCTCACCAATATCCTCGAAAGGCTGGGGAAGAAGGGCGGCAGACAAGAGCTCGACGGGCTGTTCGGCCTCGACCGGCTTGAGAACGTGTACAAAGGAATAGGCGCAGACCTGAGAGCCAAGGAGACCGAGCAGGAGATGATTGAGAAACAGATCGCGAGATTCCCGACGGATGCTGCCGATACCTTCGGCAAAGAGACCGTAGCGATAGTTTCAGAGCGCAAGGCCTTGGAAAAGCAGCTTGCGGAGCAAAAGATGAATCAGAAGATAATCTCCTCCAAGATCGACCAGCTTGAGAAGAAGATCGTCGAGATGCAGTCCGTGAAAAAGAGGAGGGACGAGCTGGGGCGGAGGCTTAACGAGGCCCGGGTGAAGTCCGCCGGCCTTGTAAAGGAGGTAGAGTCGTTGAAGGAGAATCTCAGGTTCATTGATGTAAAGAAATCCGAGGCCAGGGACCTTGCAGTTTCGGCAGAGTCTCTGAGGAAGTATCCGGCGGTCAGAGACCTTCTAGCCCGCTTGGCCGAAGACGAGAAGAAGCTCTCGGAATTGGGCGACCTCGCGGGGAAGAGGAAAGCTTTCGAGGAAGCGGAGAAGGAGATAAACGGGAAATACAGCCTCGAAATCGAGTACGAAACCAGCAAGGAGAAGGCTTCGAAGCTGAGGGGTGAAAAGGAGGTGCGCAGGCAGCAGCTTGTAGAGCAGAAGAACTATTTGAAGGACCTTTCGTCACTCAGCGGCAAGGCTAAATGCCCGAGATGCGGACTGAAGCTGACCGAGACGCACGTTGCGGACGAGAAGGCGGCCTGCGAAGAAAAGATCCGGGCGCTGGACGCGGAGATCAAAGAGATGAGCGGCGGACTTATCTCATTCCAGACAAAAGAGGAGTCCGCGAAAAAGCAGCTCGACGCCCTCGTGATAAAAGAGGTCGAGAACAGGCGGCGCAGGCAGGATATCGAGACCGGGGAGAAAGAGAAAGAACGCCTGTTTGGGAATGCGGAAGCGTTAAAGAAAGAAATTTCCGCCAGCGGTCATGCGGGAGAATCCCTTAAGACCGTCGAGGAAAAGATCAAAGAGCTGGGATCCATCGAAGCCCGCATAAAAGTATTTGGAGAAGAGGCCGGCAAGGAGGCGCATTATCTCGAGGAGCGGGATGTCAAAGAAGGGCTTCTGTCCCGTTTGACGTCCGAAGAAAAAGCACTGGAGGATGAATCGGCCAAGCTTGCATACGACGAACCTCTCCTGGAAGATCTTCGCAGGCGTAGAGAGGGCTTTATGTCGCAGAAGAATTCCCAGGTCCTAGAGGCGGAACGCGCCGAGGCAAGGATACGCGAGGGACAAGTAAAGGAGGCTGACAATGTTTCAAAGGAGAAAGAATTCAGAGACTTGAAGTCTGAAGAGAAACAGCTTGCATCCGAGCTGTCTCTCATGCGCGAAGCCCGGGAGATCTTCCACACGGACAAGGGCGTCGCCAAGTTCCTGAGGGAGAAATACATAAAGCAGCTAGGCCTGCTCCTGACGCAGCACTTCAGGAGGATCAACCAGAATCCGAAGTACGTTGACGTCGTGTTCGACAGGGACTACGACATTGAGGTACGGACGAGGGACGGCGGTTTTTCCGTAGACAATCTTTCCGGGGGCGAGAAGGTGCAGATATCGATAGCGCTTCGGATGGCGCTCCTGGAACTCCTGTCGCCGATGCGGCTCCTCATACTCGACGAGCCCTTCGGCAGCCTTGACAGGGATCACCGCGAGGCGCTCGGGGAGGCGCTGAACAAGATAGCCGGCGAAGGTCAGTTGATTATCGTGACGCACATACCTGTCGATTCGCTGCAGTTGCCGGAACTGGAATTAGGCGGATATTGAATAAAGAAGAAGAGATAAAATTAAAAACATAAAATAAAAGATTATTTGTTCCGGATGCAGAAGACTCGTTTTCCCTATTCCTGTCTTGGAGGTCTTCTCTTCTGGTAGCACTCCTTGCAATACACGGGCCTGTCAGCGTCAGGCTTGAACGGCACTTCAGTTTCTTTGCCGCATTCCGCGCAGGTTACCTTATGCATCTCCCTGGGCCCGAAATTCCGTTTTTCTCCATATGCCATTTTGTTTATAGACACGTCCCTACCGGGACATGGCTTGGTATAATATCCTCTCGTAGATTTATAAATAAAATACTCCGGCCTTTGGGCCGGAGTATTGCTTTCAAAATCGGCAGATAGGGACATTGATGATTCTCGGCCTGAAAGGCCGAGGTATGCTGCCGATTTTGTAATCAATAACTCGCGCCTCCTTACCTCACGGCAAAGCCGGCGAACGCCTCTCCCGGTTTTTCATAAACTATTTCCAGGCCGGTGACCTTCGCTGCCGGAGGACCCTTCCGGCACCAGGCGAGCATCTCCTCTATTTTCTCTTTGCCGCCTTCGAAAACGGCTTCGACCCGTCCGTCCTGCATATTACGCACCCATCCGGTCAGGCCGAGGGCGCGGGCCTCCTTTGCCGTAGCCGCGCGAAACGAAACACCCTGAACCCTTCCGGAGACTATCACACGAGCGCAGACTTTCATTTTTATCCGTAGACTATTCCGTAGAAGTCGCCCAATTCATGCACCGTGAGGTCTATGTCGAACAAGGCCGAGACCTTCTCGCTCGTGAGGGCGTCTTTCTTCGGGCCGTCGAAAAAGATCCTTCCCTCTTTTATCATTACGACCCGTTGGATCTCGGGCAGTACCTCGTTTATCCTGTGGGTTATCAGGATGATATTCCTTCCCGACGCCGCTATCTTCCCAAGGGTCTTCATGAATTCGTGCGAGGCTTTCATGTCCAGGCCGGCAGTCGGCTCGTCGAGGATCAATGCTTCCGGGTCGTTTACAAGGGCTCTTGCTATCAGTACCTTTCGTGCCTCTCCCGGGGACATCTTCGCAAGGGTTTTTTCCGCAAGGCCCGTTATGCCGAGTAAGTCGAGCGTCTGCTCGGCCTTTGTCCTCATTTCCTCTGTGATATCCTGGTGGATGTAGACTCCGATGCTGGAAAAAAAACCCGAAAGAACGGTCTCGTATCCCGTGATCTCCTTGTCACAGGCTTTTTGCAGGTCCGGCGTCACTATGCCGAACAATCTGCGAAGCTCGGACACGTTCCATGACGCGTTCCCCAGGACCTTCACAGGCATCTTTCCTTCCCCGGCTTCCGGATAATACTCCCTGGTTACCAACTTTATCAGCGACGATTTGCCTGCGCCGTTGGGCCCGAGGATGGCGACGTTCTCTCCGGCACGAACGGTAAGAGAGACGTTTTCCAATATCGGGCGTCCGTCTCTCGATACGGTGGCGTCGGCGATCTCTATCAGCGGCTCGTCGGCCTTGCATGGATTTTTCCCGCTCATTGTGATACTTTTTTACTTTTTAATCTATTATATTGGATTAATAGCAGAAACTGAAATGGAATATATGAAGGAGGAAGACTTTTCGGTCTGGTATCACAAGGTCCTGGAAGAAGCGGGCATAGTCGATCTCCGCTACCCCGTAAAGGGGATGGTGATCTACCGCAAGTGGGGGCTTTACATCATAAGGCAGATGCAGCGTTTTCTTGAGAAGATGCTGGAAGATGCGGGCCATGAGCCCTGCCAGTTCCCGGTGCTTATCTCCGAAGAGGTTTTGGGCAAGGAGACCGAGCATATCGCAGGCTTCGAGGAGCAGGTGTTCTGGGTTACCCATGCAGGGAAAAACCCGCTTGAGCGCAGGCTCGCTCTCAGGCCGACGTCCGAGACCCCTATGTATGAGAGCTTCGCGCTGTGGATAAGATCGCATACCGACCTGCCTTTGAAGGTTCACCAGAGCGTTGCAGTATACCGGTACGAGACAAAGCATACGCGGCCTCTCATCCGCGGCCGGGAGTTCCTGTGGAACGAAGGCCACGCAGCGCACGCTACAGAGGAAGGTGCGGCCGGCAACGTGGAAGATATCAAAAGGATATACGGCAGCCTGATCAGCGAGCTTCTTTGCCTGCCTTACGTCATAGACAAGAGGCCTGACTGGGACAAGTTCCCTGGAGCAGAGGCGACATATGCATTCGACACGCTCATGCCCGACGGAAAAACGCTGCAGATAGCCACCGCCCACAATCTCGGCCAGAATTTTTCCAAGGTGTTCGGGATACAATACGAGACCGCCGACGGGAAAAAGGAATACGCATGGCAGAGCTCATACGGCCCCTCGTTCGGCCGTCTGCTTGCGGCACTGATATCGATACACGGAGACGAGAAAGGACTCGTCCTGCCGCCGGAACTCGCGCCCATTCAGGCCGTCGTGATACCGATCCTTTTCAAAAAGACAGAGCAGGAGAACAAGGAGATACTGGATTACGTGAAAGCCGTGGAAGAGAAACTGATATCTGTCGGGATTCGCGTGACCTCCGACTGCGGAAACCAGCATCCTGGAGAAAAGTATTATCACTGGGAGATGCTCGGCGTCCCGCTCCGGATTGAAGTGGGTCCTAGAGACCTTAAGGCCGGCAAAGTGACGGTGGCCCGGAGGGATACCCGGTCAAAGTCAGAAATGCCCTTCGACGAACTTGTGAACCTTGCGAAACTATTTGATGAGATATCCGGGAGCATGCGTAAGAAGGCGGAAGAAAAATTCAAATCAGGTTTATACAAAGCCGGAAACCTGAATGAAGTGAACAGCCTGCTTGGGAAAGGCATCGTCTCGACCGGCTGGTGCGAAGGCAAGGAATGCGCCGGGAAGATCGAGGAAACGGCATCAATCCTTTCGATAGGCGGCTCGCAGGCCGCGTGTTGCGTCTGCGGCAAGCAGGGCAGGGAGATAAGGGCGGCGAAGACTTATTGACGTAAAACCACTACTTAGCCCATGCGGATATCAGCGCAAGTACGTCGCCTATGGAGGCATTGCCCCGGCTCCACGCAGTTATCAGATTGATTATCTCAGCCACTTCTATCGTGCCGCACGGAGGGTTGTCTCCTGTGAGAGTGCAGCTTCCAGGCGTCGTCGTTGTCGTGGAGCTTGAGGAGGTCGTGCTCGACGTTGTCGTCGACGTCGTTGTCGTTGCTTGCATGTTTTGCATCGTCAGGAGGATCGGCGACCTGGCTATCTCCTGGCCGTTTTTTTCTGCCGTGAGGTAGTAAGTGTAGGCGCCTCCGTAGCCGAGGGCGCTTGTGTCGATGGAGGCCTGCACGGCTTTTCTTTCACCGGCGGCAAGGCTCGTTATATGCGCCGGGGTCGCCATGCCGCTATCGGCGTTCTTCAGGCCCGTGAACGAGAGATTCAGGTTGAAGGTTTCCGGGCTGCCGGGGTTGCTTATGCCTATACCGATGTCGGAGAAAGTCTTCAGGTAATACCGTATGTCGATATCCGTCAGGCTTTCCTGGGCCGAGCCGAGGACGTCGTTCCTGTGTTTTGAAACGAACCTGCTCATGTTCCAGGTGCTGCCGTCCTTGAATGTGAAATAGAGGTTCAGGTCTTTCGATATGTCGCTCCATCCCATCGATGCGTTCATGTAGGACGCGTCCGCGAGGTTGAGTCCGGACGAGCTCTTCATCCAGACGATGTAGAACGTGTCGTTCCCGGTGTATGGTATGCTGTTCGTAAACCCGGTGCCGGCGACGTATTCCAACGTTCTCAGACGCACGTCGATGCCCGAATCCGCAGTGTTGTCGTTTACGAGCGTATAGTTCAGGACCAGGTTCGTTCCTTTGACTGCCGAGCCCTGCCACGTTTCGGGCTGCATGGAAACAGTCGACGCGTACGAGACAGAGAGATTGTACCAGAGCCTCGACTGGACGAGGTTGTACGCGTACACGGCTATCCAGTATTCGCCGTACGAAGGCGAAGCGATCGACGCATGTCCTTCGGCGGTGGAGGCCTGCCCTGAAAAGTTTGCGAGGACGCCGTCAGGTGCAAAGACGTACAGGTCGAGGTCGTTTCCGGAGTCGCTCCATCCAAGCGTTATCTGAAGGGACGTTCCGTTGACGTTCTCGATTTTATAGA
This sequence comes from Methanobacteriota archaeon, assembly GCA_903930485.1. Classification (GTDB taxonomy): domain Archaea; phylum Altiarchaeota; class Altiarchaeia; order IMC4; family QMZM01; genus CAIYYO01. The sequence goes on along the minus strand of CAIYYO010000186.1, from coordinate 6,795 downwards.
ACCTCCAGTCGCCCCATCGGCCGACGCTGCCTGAAGGATCCATCCCGCAGTTGCTCGGAGAGCCTCCGGCGCATTCGTCGTCGACGCTTCCGCGTATCGTCCCGGGCCCGAGCAGGGGTACGGTGATCGATACCGGTATCCTCGCCCTTTCCCCGCCGCCGTCAAGCGACAAGACCGAGCCGTAGGTCCCTGGCGGGATATTTCCTGTGTCGTGCAGGGTTATTTCCAGGGATATTTCCTCGCCTCCGCCGGCCAACACGTTTTTCGGATGATCGATGGATGAATCGTTTATGACATAGTCTCCTTCGGAGTCAGTCAGCGGCTCAAGCGCGAGGCTTAGATTCAATGAGGCTGCGCCGTTGTTTTTTATTTTTAGGACAGCGGACAGATCTGTTCCGGGTATCGCGGAGGCTTCCCATGAATCTGCTCCGTTCATCGAGACTTCGAGAACCGACTGAATCGCTTTCGACACGTTTATCAGTCCGGTCCCGCGCTCGAAAGGCTTGCCGGAAATATTGGTCGCCGTGTGGATGAGCAGAGACTTTATCTGTGCGGGCGTAAACGACCTGTTATACTCTTTCAGAAGCGCCGCAGCGCCGGCAACGTGAGGAGCAGCCATCGACGTTCCCTCCATCGTAACGTAGCCTCCGCCGGCTTTGGTCGAATAGATGCTTACCCCAGGCGCTACGACGTCCGGGCCGATCCTTCCGAAAGCGGCAGGGCCGCGGCAGCTCCATTCAGGCACTGCGTCATCGAGAGGAGAGGCAGTCGCCTTGTCGTCGTCAGCGCCGACGGATATGACTTTTCTTGCTGAAGCGGTGTCTACAATAGTGCCCGCTCCGGGCCCCTCGTTCCCAACGGCCGCCGCGACGACGACGCCGCGCTCTATCGCCGCATCGATCATCAGATCCAACGGCTCGTAGCCGTCGTTTGGCTGCTTGTTGCTGCCTACTGAAAGCGATATCACGTCGGCTCCGTGTGCGACGGACCAGTCTATGCCCGCCATCAAGGCGCTATTGCTGCACGAGCTTACCCCGCACACCTTTACGGCGAGGAGCCTGGCATCGGGCGCAACTCCGGTGACGCCTCCTTTAGCCGCGATTATCCCGGCGCAATGGGTCCCGTGGCCGTTTGTGTCCATCGGATCCGCGTCGTTGTCTGCGAAGTCATATCCGCCTGAGACCTTGCAACCTGGCCCGAAGCAACCCCCAAGGTCGGGATGAGTGTAATCGATGCCGGTGTCGACTACGGCTACGACGACATTTCTTCCGGTGTAATTCAAGACATTCCTGGCGTACGTTGCGCCGACGGAGTCGCTGTTCGCGTATAAGGCGTAATTGTCCTGTTCCGGGTCGGTCGGGAGCGCTATGCTCTCGTCGTAATACAGGCGGCTTATGCGCGGATCGTTTGCGAGAGCGCTCGCTTCGTCTGCCGTGAGGTCTGCGGAAATAGCGTTCAGGAGGCTGTATCTGGTCTTCAGGATTCCGCGGCCGTTAAGGCTTTTAAGTCCTGTACTGTTTCCGCCGAGAAAGATTATCACCGGAACCCTCACGTCTTTACTGGTCTTTGAATAGACGTCTTTCAGACGGTTCGAAACCTTTTCCTTTCCCGCGCCGGCCGGGTCAAAGGAATATGCTCCGGTTACGAGACAGATCGTGAGCATTAAGAGAACCAGGTAGATGCAAGCCCGCCTTATCCGACGTATTTCCATTTCTTTTCTGTTATTTAAGCATTTATGCCCGAATAATAACTTATATTAGTACTATAAAATAGTTTACAGTAAAATGTCCGCATCCAAGAGGAACGTTTCGGCGCCGGCAGGCGGGGCAGGACTCATAAGATACTTTGACGTAGACGAAGGAGGCCCCAAGATGGACCCGAAGGTCATAATAGGCGTCGTAATAGCAGTAATACTTCTCGAGATAATATCTTCCTTAGTCCTAAGGCCGGTATAAAAACTTTTTCTAAAAAAAGGAAGGGAAGTGGTGAACGCGTCCGGAGTTTGCTTCAACGGCCAAGTAAGCGGCCCCTTAAGCTCGTCCTCAATCCCGCTACCTCAAAAGCATCGCGCATAGTAGTTAGGGCTGCTTCCTTCCGGACCTGACCCGGTTCCTGCCATGGGCGATCCGATGAGACGAGAGATCACAGTCGGAAAACCTAAGACCGCTTGCTGGCCGATGAACCGCCCTCCAGACTTCAGCCCCTCCGTGAGGACGATTGAAGGTAACAGAGGACGCCCACCCCCCCGGCCTAGTTCACCAGTTATTTCTTTGGAATTACCCGATTAAATAACCGGTTATCAACGGCCGGTGAAACCATGAAAACACGCTTTTATACCTATGTATTAAATTAAATAATGCGGTCTAACGCCGCCAAAGATACAAAATAATCGGATTCAAGCTCCCCAAAAATGAAAAATGTGCGATCCATCATAGGCCTATCCGTCTTTATGCTGTTTCTCTTCTCCGCCGTTTCATACGCGCAGGAGGTCACTGAACAACAATACATTGACGCTTACATGAGGATGTACGGCTCTTATCTTGGCGGCGACGAGAAATTCAGCAAAGCGGACGTGGAAGACACAGTCAATTATTATCTGACCACTGAAGACCTCTCGAGCCAGTTGTATACGAGAGGACCGCAGTCAGGCCGGCTGATGGGGAGCATTCTCGCCGATGCCGGCGTGGATTTCAACTGCGATATCTGCGGTCCGGACCGCCTTAACGGCCAATGCTGCGTGTACCGTGCCGGGGAAGCTCCGGGAATAGTTTATGAATGCGTCGGAAACGAAGTAAAAGGCGTCGAGACTTATAAATGGATAGAGATATTCCGGTGCAACATGGGCTGCTGTAACAACAAATGCTGCAGGGACCCGAATCAGCCGACGACTACCACCGGTCCGACAAGCACGACGACTACAACGGGCGGCACTACAACAACCTCCGGAAGTTCGACCACCTCTACGACGACAGGTTCTTCCACTACCAGTACAGGGTCCTCCACGACAAGCACTGCCTCTTCAACGACAAGCACGGCGTCTTCCACAACCACGACCCAGCAAACCACCACGACTACGAACCCTGGCAGCGGGGATATATGCGTGAATTGCTGCCTGAACGGACAAACGGAATGCAAGGTGCAATGTCAGGGCGGAACGAATACGATGACCTGTAATCCCTCAATCTCAAGCTGCCAATACGACGGGCAGACGGTCAAATTAGTATGCGGGACAAACAACCAGCAATCAAGCTGCGTGAACGGTAAATGCGCGGCCGGAGGAACTACGACAACGACTTCAGGGACCACCACAACCACCGGGCAGGATCAGGAATGCTGGGACGGGACGCCTCTGAATCAATGTTCAACGACGCCCGGTTTCGAGGGCTACAGATGCAAGATACAGAGCCCCGTTCCTTTCCCGTTCCTCTGGGAGGATGCGACGTGCACAGGAGTTACCACTACAACTATGCCAAACACTCCGCCCACCACGGCACCCGGTACTTGTAATCTGAATCTAAATTGCGAATCCGGAGAAACCTATACCAGTTGCCCGACAGACTGCTGCCCGGACGGCTCCTCCAGGAGCGTCAACCCGACCTGCAGTACTACTCCGACGACCACTCCCGGGGTGCATGATTGCAGCAAGGCAGGCACGTGCGGCGACAACACATGCGGCTGCGACATGACCAATTTCAACGTTCAATGCGAATGGAAATCCGACGACCCGTGCTGCTGCAAGCCGGACTGCGGAGTCAACTGCTGCGACAACGACGGCATATGTGAGACAGCCCGCGGCGAGGACGCAGTCAGCTGCCCAAGCGACTGCGGAGGAAGCCCGTCAACCGCGGTATGCAGCACTTGCTGTCTTCCAGGAAGCTCTGAATGCCATATAGACTGCCCCGGAGGCAACCCCATAGATATATCAGGACAGACGATAAAGAGCTGCCAGTACGACGGCACGACCATCCTCGTCAAATACGATTCCACGCAGGTGAAACAGAATTGCAAGCTGGCGGCATGCAGAAAGACAGACGCTAATTGCAACGCCGTATGCTTCAACGCAGGCAAATCGTCGGGCTACTGCACGACGGCGTCAACCGATACCTGCAGCGATCCTTCGGGGAATGCCGCTGCAGACCTTAGCTGTTCGACAACAACAGGATACATATTCTCCCAATGCTGCTGTGGAACGAAGGCCAGCCAATGTACGGACTCCAAAAAGGACACGACTTATAGATGCAGCGGCAAAACCGGTTGCGTTGGAGTGAACACTGCAGGCGTCTGCTACATCGACCAGTGCAAGAACGGCCACATGTTCGTATACCGCTGCGACGCTTCAGGGAATTGCGCAGACCAGGGCAGCAATTGCCCGGGTGGGGCGTGCAACGCCGACGGCACCGCATGCGCGACTTCCGGCACCTGTAAGGATACTGGTACGGCCGGAGGCTTAGTGGACTGTTCCGGGGTTGGAGGGTGTATGGATGCGAGCATGGGTGCGAATTGCTTCAAGGACCAGTGCAAGAGCGGCCATAATTATGTTTATCGCTGCAATACTGCCACCGACAGGTGCGTCGATACAGGGGCCGATTGTACGGGTAGCACATGCAATGCTGCGGGTACCGGGTGTGCGTCTGCTGCCACGTGTAAGGATTCCACTTCCGCCAGCGGTGCGATAACATGTAACGGTGTAGGCGGTTGCCAGGATTCTACTATGGGTGCAAATTGTTATGCCGATAAATGTACCAGCGGTCATAATTATGTGTATCGCTGTAATACCGCTACGAATAAGTGCGCCGATACGGGAAGCAATTGTGCTGGCGGCACGTGCAATGCCGCAGGCACTGGTTGTGCGGCTTCTGCCACTTGCAAGGATAGCAGTACCGGGGGGGATTGTTCGGGTGCCGGCGGCTGTCAGGATTCGGCTATTGCTCCGGGTTGTTACAAGGACGTGTGTAAGAGCGGTCACAATTTTGTGTATCGCTGCAATAAGGCTACTGATAAGTGCGCCGATACCGGGAGCAATTGTGCGAGCGGTTCATGCAATTCGGCCGGTACCGGTTGTCAGGCTGCCGCCACATGTAAAGACACGGGTAACGGTGGTATAGCGAGTTGTTCTGGTGTTGGCGGTTGTCAGGATTCGACCATGGGTTCGAGTTGTTATAAAGATCAGTGCAAGAGCGGCCATAATTATATTTATCGCTGCAATGTTGCCACTGACAAGTGTGCCGATTACGGGGGCGCTTGTGCGAGCGGTCAAACATGTAATGCGGCTGGTACGGGATGCGCGGCCTCTTATACTTGCCACCTAGGTACTTCGGGTGTCGGCGGGTCTTGCTGTTTTGATGCGACCAAGGGCGATACGGATTGTTATGCGAATTATTGCAGCGGCATGAATCTTGTGAGCTATTCGTGTTCGAGCAATAAGTGTGTTGCGTCGAGCAAGGCGTGTACATACGGCTGCGGGGGTAATCCTCCGGTCTGTGATTCTGGCCCCGCGAAGACGCCCTGCGGCGACGCGTGCTCCAACACCGGCAAGACCTACAAGGACTATCTGTGCAAGTCCAAATGCGACACATGGGACGACCACGTGAGCGCCGGAGACTCGTGGTGCGCTTCGAACGGCGGCGCCGCCCTGTGCTGCTGCAACAGGGGATAGATCTTTTTTTTATTACAAACCGGCAGAATACTGCGACCTTTGAGGTCGCAGATGCCGCGCTCGGCATGTCCCTCTAAGGGACAGAATGCCTAACATATGCCGGTTTGTAAGTGCCAGCAGGCATGCCTCTAGGCACATACTCCGGCCTTTAGGCCGGAGTATTTGATTTTCTTTTTTATTACCGATTGATGGTTGTTGGCTTATCCTTTCGGGTCTGTAGTGCCGCGAAATGGCTGAAGCCGAAGCTTCGAATACGTACTTGACAATGTTGTGTCGGCTGCGGGCTCTGACATGATGAATGCTTTCACCCATTCGCTTTACTGAACGAGTAAGCCCGTCTCTACTTTGTTTTGAAGTGTCGAAGAAAGCTTAGGATGATATGCTGCTACCAGAAGAGACGACTTCCTGGGCCGATAACGTCCCAGATTATACGAAAGTGTCGAAGGGCATTTGGGCCGAAGTCCCGAGGGGACGAGCCGTAAAATCTGTGTTATGCGCCCTTTAAGGGTCGAGGAGCCGAACGGCGACGAAGAAGTTTTTGCATCGCGGTTCAGGATACTTAATTTCGATAATCAATCTTATAGTTTTCTAACTAAATTATTTCCATTCATCGCCGTTTCCATCATTCTGTGATCTACCTCATCTTTGGCGACAAGATCCGAGTACATCTTAATGCGATCCTCTTTGCTCATTAAGGGTATCCTTATTAGTTTTTTATTGGTTCGTACCTGGATAATAAACTTTCGAAAGATAATTACAACTGGAGTGAGAATCGCGATAGCGATTAAAATCATGGTTCGTAAGTCTTCAGGATGTTTTATACTCAATATGTTGGAGTATCTTCCTGATTGGCTTCCGTAAAAGAATAATGTAATGGCTGCTAAAAGTGGGATGAGTATGAACGTGGTATAAATAAAAAAATATGTTCGAAAAGCCGTTTCTCAGCATGTTTCCTGTATTCGAAAACTTTTTTGTAATCCTCTTCCGTAAAATCTTTAGAGAGGGTGGCCTGTAATTCACCATCTGCATCCATCTCGTAATCAAACAAATCCCCGAATTGGCGAGGGTCATAAAGTTTCATTTCCAGCCCAATTAGTTATTTATTCATCCACCCTAAAAATCTTGAATGACCATCCATG
>CAIYYO010000185.1 GCA_903930485.1 Methanobacteriota archaeon | reverse complement strand
CTTGGGAATGAAGGTCTCGAACGCCCTAGCGAAGTACGTGCCTGACATAGTTTCCGAAGACATGACAAGAAACTTCGAGATCGAGATGGAGAAGATAGAAAAGGGCAAGAAGAAGAGGGAAACTGTCGTGAACGAAGCAAAGAAGGTGCTGATTAAAATCTCGAAAGAGTTCAAGGAGAACGAGGACAAGATAGGAGTCGACCTTGAGAAGGCCATACTTATCACAAAGGAGAAACAGAGCATACTAGGGCCGTGCCCCAATTGCGGCAAGAACCTGAAAATATTGTGGTCTCCGAGGACAAAGAAGCGCTTTGTCGGCTGCAGCGGTTATCCAGCGTGCAGAACAGGCTTCCCGATACCGCTTTTTGGAATGATAACGACCATTGACAAGATATGCGAGAAGTGCAACACTCCGATAATCCAATGCTGGAGGAAGGGCAGGAGGCCGTTCAGGATGTGTCTCGATCCCAAATGTGAAACGAAGAAGGACTGGGCCAAACCCAAGCCTGTAGAGGCGCCAACGGAAGTGAAGGCAGAAACGAAGCCCGAGGTACCGAAGGCGAAAAGAACAAAGAAAGCCGCGGAAGCACCAGTCGTAGAAGAGAAGCCGAAGGCAGCCAAGAAACCCAGGAAAGCGGCTAAAAAGAAGGAAGAGTAGTTCTAGGAAGCGAAGGACATCATGATGGACCAGAAGCCTTTCGCAATAACAAACAGCCATAGCAACGGGATGCTCCAGCCGAGCAGCAGCGATATGCCGGCGAGCACGTCAATCAGGCCGAGCACGTCGAACCAGAAGCCGGACACAATGCTGCTTAACAATGACCACAGTCCCTTGAGCAGCGCGAAAATGCCGAGCAGCGCTACGGACCACGTCATCACAAGTGAAATCCCGATCACTATGTCCAAAATTCCGAGAATCAAAAGTATCATCAGAACACCTTGAACCAGGGCACCTCTTTCAGCCCATCGCTAACTATTTGGAACTCGACCGTTTTGTCTTCGGGCAGGGCCCTCGCTTTTGCTATGCGCGCGATGCGGCAGCCGGTCCTGCCGGCATGAGTGAGCTCTATGATATTCTTGGAAGTCCACTTGACTATGTTTCTGCTCGAAAGCTCGGTCTTCCCAGTTTCAATGTCAGAATATATTTGGTTGGTGATGAGCACAGGCATGTTCCTGTCCCTTGCAAGCTTTGAAAGAATGCCTAGCTGTGAAGAGAGTTCCTTGTTTATCTTCGCCACACTCTTGTCGGAAAGCTCGAGCCGCCATAGGGACGTCATGCTGTCCACAATTATAAGGCCCGCCTCGTACTTTTTGCACAGCCTTTCGGCCCTGAGGACACACTCGTTCTGCTCCTTCCAGCTTTTTGGGGAAAGAAGGATTATGTTCTCCCCGACCTTCTTCGGATCGCTTATCTGGCCCAGCCTCTCTGCGGAGAAGCCGCCTTCAGTATCAATGTAGATCACTTTCCTTCCTGCTGCGGCGCACGAAACGCATGCCTGCAGAGCGACCTGCGTCTTGCCAGAGGCGGGCGCTCCGTAGAAGTTCGTTATGCAACCGGGCTCGATTCCGCCATTTAACAGTTTGTCTATCGGACCGCAGACAGAGAGCTTCATGGTATCAGATACGCTTTCAAGCTTTTTATAGATTTGATTCCAAAACTATAGCATGGAAGGAGGAACGGAGAT
>CAIYYO010000184.1 GCA_903930485.1 Methanobacteriota archaeon | reverse complement strand
CCGATCTCTTCTTATTCTTTTACGGAAATGCCACGTTCGCTTCGGCAAGCTTTCTCACGCCGCCTTTTCTGAATATTTCAAGATTCTCCTGCCCGACGTTCTTCTTGTTTTTAATCCGTTCAAACAATCTCTTCAAGAACCTCTCCTCGCCTTTTCCGCGTTTGAGCAGGCCTTCTTGGCTCAGTTCCGCAAGGTCCGATGCGATCTGCGACATGCTCGTGCCTTCGATGCTGAATGCCAGTCCGTCCTGCACCGCATGTGGTTTGAGGCTGGCCCAGAACGAATACGGTTTTTGGCCCAGGTACGCCTCCACCTTGTCCAGGTTCTCCTGCAAGCCGAGAACGAACGCAGGCGCGACGGACGACTCGGCCAGCCTCTGGCATGGGACGACCCGTATCTCAAGGAACGTTTTGTCTAACATTTCAAGGACCGCATTGTCGTCATTTTGTTTGACCGCATCGAGGAAATCCTGCAGCTTCACATCCTTTTTGAACCGGAACTTGGGGCGCATGTCCACGAAATTCCTTCTCAGCATGTCCTCGACGTCCCCTATCTTCGGGGCCCTCTCCATACTCGTGCCGTCTACGCGCTCTATCCTGTTTTTGCCTTTGAAATAATCCAGATACGTAAGTCCTGCATCCTTAAGGTAGTAGCAGGTGCCGTCGTCGTCTATCAGGAAATAGAATCTCGCGCCGAGTATCAGGTTCAGGTACTGGCAGAAGCTCGCGTAAGGCTGGCTCGGGACTCCGAAAGTAAAACCGCACTTCACCCCGCGTTCAGGAAGCGGGCTGCGCTGTTCGATATTCGGCTGTATTTTTCCTTCTATGACCGGCGAATTCCCGAACAGGGCTATCAGGACGCCGCTGAGGCGGTTGAAAACATTCATGGCCCTCAGCATTTGGCCCGGCTCCACATCCAGCCAGATGTGGTCCCCTGCTATGACGTACCAGTCTGAAACCGTCTCTTCAAGCTTTATGTCATAAGCTATCGCGTCGTTCCCGCGGGTCCTTTCGCAATAGTCTATTTTCGCCGGAAAACCCCCCGTCATCAGGGCCTTGCAGCCGACTTTCGCCAACTCCGCGTCTATCCCGCCAAGGGCTTCCCTGAATTGCGCGTCGGCCCCGCCCACGCTGTCGCAGGGAGGCATGTTCAGCTCGAAAATATGAAGCACGACGTCGGTCTTCAGCGTGATTCCGCCTTTCTTTGAATAATTCAGTCCCTTGCTGATATGGTCGTAGTAGTTCTTCCAGCCTTTGTCTGCAAGCGCCTTGTGGACGGCGTCGAACCGGTTTCCGCGTATGGGCATCAGGCTCTCCCGGTCTACGACGAAGAACTCGTATTCGTAACCTATCATGCAAGTGACTGCGTAAGCCCTGTTTTTAATTGTTACCCATCATAAACCTTTATCTATGACAAAGAGGCTCGCCTTTCTCGATTGCGCGGTCACGATAGGATCCAACGGAAGTATCTGCGAACATGATTACGGCAGGAGGACCATGGTCCCTTTGGCGAAAAGGCACGGGGTGGAACTGGCCCGGACGCACCTGCTGCAGCTGCACGAATTCGGAAAACTAAAGGAAGACGCGTTGAGGGCAGGAGCAGCGGTGATCAACGGTTCGCTGCTCTCCCCAGTACCGGGCTGCGACCGTTTCGACGGCATTCCGATAGGCGCCACGGTTCTGGAATTCATCGAATTTTGCGCGAAGAACAACCTGGCGTTGTTCGGCATCTGCTACGGGTTCCAGATGATTGGCAGGGTCTTCGGCGAGGACGTAGTCAGGCTCCGGCAATCCCAATTCGGATTCGAAAAAATCAGGCTGACTGAAGAAGGGTCGCGGCATCCCCTTTTTAGCGGCGTCCCGCAGGGGCACATGGCGATAAAGCACCATACCTTCGCGGTGGTCAGCAGCAGGAACATAACGCCCCTTGCGGAGAGCGAGCACTGCATCGAAGCGCTCGCGGTCCCTGGGACTAGGATATGCGGTGTCCAGTTCCATCCCGATTATCATAACCAGGACCTGGAGCTGGGACGGGCGGATTTAGGATGGGCCTATCGCGAGACGAAAGATTTCGTTGATATGTGGATCGGCGAAGGAGAGGTTAGAAGGAGAATTGCGGAAGCCACGCCGGCTAACTACGAAAAAAACCTATTGCCGCTCGTGAACTTCTTTTCAATGCTGGGGGATTAGACTTGGCTTATAATCAGAGAGATCCGGCCTGTTTGCCTTTGCGGGATTCTTTCGTATCCCCGCCAAGCGAGTCCAAACGGAGTTCCCCGGCAAAGCATCTGGCGTCCCTATTCCGTGCCAGTTCCTCTGCCTGTCGGGAAATGTCCCGGTTACGGTGCCGTCCATCCAGCGCTTCCTTGATTCTCCGTACCTGTAGTTTGGTCACCATAATACGATTACGTGTTTTATCTATTTAAATCTTCCCTTTTTATTCTCTTTTTTCACACTTTATAAGCCCTTGCTTCCGGTTCCCGGTTTCAAATGACTAAGAAAACGATTTCCGAAAGAAAACGGTTTAATTAGATGATAAAAATAAAAAAAGAATTACCCATCTAATTTTTTTGCTGCTGCACCTTTTACTTCTTCAAATATCGTAAGTTCTGCAACTCGAGCTAGAAGATCCCGATTCTCCTTAACACTAGCATCGACCTTTCTTATTGCTTTAACTATGACGCCTGCTGGTGCATAAGTAGTGCCTTTACCAGAAGGATTCCTATCCGGACAATAGCTCCAGCCAGCTGCAGCGAT
>CAIYYO010000183.1 GCA_903930485.1 Methanobacteriota archaeon | reverse complement strand
GTCCATTAAAAAGTAATTAAGTGAAATCGCCTTAAATACGCCTGGCAGACGTTTTTATTCAAAGAAAACAAAAAAATACATATGTCTACCAAGATCGACGACCTTGACATAAGCATCATTAAGGAGCTCAAGAAGGATGCGCGTAAAAGCCACCGTGACATTGCGGAGAAACTCGGCGTGGCGGAAGGGACGATCTATAACAGGGTTAACAAATTGCAGGAGATGGGAGTTATTAAGAGATTTATGGTCGACCTGGACTACGCCAAGCTGGGGTACGACCTATCGGCCGTGATAGGCATAATCGTCGAAGGCGGGTTCCTTGCAGAGATAGAAGAGAAGATCTCTAAGAAGTCGAACGTCTCCGCTTTATACGACGTCACTGGAGACTATGACGCCTTGATAGTCGCCAAATTCCGCGAACGCGAGGAGCTGGACAAATTCATAAAGGGCGTGATGGCCATTCCGCATGTCAAAAGGACATATACTATGCTCGTCCTCAACGTCATGAAAGAGACCCACGGCGTAGACCTATGACGATGCCGATAAAGCCTTCTTTTCTGATAGACATAAACGGGGTATTGTACGCAGACCATAAACCGATACTTGGCGCCGCGAAGATGCTCGACCTGCTGAGAGAGAAAGGTTATTCTTTCCGTTTAGTCTCGAATGCTACTCAAGCCTGCCGGAAAACCCTACATGAGATACTGCTTGGTTATGGATTGCACGTCAGGGAAGAAGAGATATTCTCCGCCCCTGTCGCAACGGCCCAATATATAAAACGCACAGACAAAAGTTGCGGCGGCTGCTTTCTTTTGACGATCGGCGACGTGTATACGGATTTCCTTAATGAAGGGATAAAGCTTGTCGAAAAAAACCCCGCTTACGTGGCGATAGGTGACGCAGGCGCAGAATACACCTTTGAAAGGATGAACAAGGCATTCAATATGTTGCTTGATGGGGCGGGATTCGTGACAATGGAGAAGGACCGTTACTGGAAGTCTCCTAAAGGCCTATCGCTCTGCGCGGGCGCTTACACGACTGCCCTTGAATACGCCTCCGGGAGGAAGGCGACGTTGATAGGAAAGCCTTCGAGACGTTTCTTCGGGCTCGCTCTCAAAGACATGAAGGCAAAGCCCAAAGACACGGTCATGATTGGCGACGACCTGTTGACCGATGTCCAGGGAGCCCAGAAAATGGGCATGAAGGCGTATTTCGTTAAGACCGGCAAACACAATATGCAGGACGTGAAAAAATTCGGAATAAAGCCGGACAAAATACTGGATTCGATAGCCGATCTATCTTTTGACGACAGAAAATAAATAAAAAGATAAAAAATAAAAAGATATTACTACGTTCAGATATCGTAGTAGAGATAGAACTCATACGGAGTCGGCCTCAGCCTTACTGGATCTACTTCCTTCTTTCTTTTGTAGTCTATCCAGGTCTCGATCACGTCTTTCGTGAAGACGTTGCCTTTCAGGAGGTAGTCGTGGTCTGATTCAAGCGCGTTCAATGCCTCGGCAAGCGAGCTTGGGACGGACTTGATCTTCTTGGCTTCTTCCGGAGGCAGATCGTACAAGTTCTTGTCTATCGGCGCCGGGGGCATTATCTTCTTCTGTATCCCGTCCATTCCCGCGAGCAGCATCGCCGAGAATGCAAGGTATGGGTTGCACGATGCATCCGGTGACCTGAACTCCACTCTCTTGGATGCCGGGGACTTCGAGTACATCGGTATCCTGCATGCTGCGCTCCTGTTCCTTTGGGAGTATATCATGTTGACCGGCGCTTCGTATCCCGGGACAAGCCTCTTGTAAGAGTTTGTCGTAGGCGCGCAGAGCCCCATAAGGGATGATGCGTGTGAGAGTAGTCCTCCGATGTAGTATATGCCCATCTGGGAGAGGCCTGCATATCCTTTCTCGTCGTGGAACAAAGGCTTTCCTCCTTTCCAAAGGGATTGGTGCACGTGCATGCCGCT
>CAIYYO010000182.1 GCA_903930485.1 Methanobacteriota archaeon | reverse complement strand
GGCTCTATTCCCGCGCCCAGCAAGGATTCGGTGACCTTGTCGCCGACCGATATTATCCTTTTGTGTTTAAGCTCGGCCTTTAATTCCGAAACATCTGAAACCAGCCTGCCGAAGGGCTTCTTAAGCTTTCCTCTGAGGTTCTCGGTCAAGATGCGTTCCATCCCTCTTTATCTGACCTTCATCGCGTACTGCCCGGGCAACTTGATGCCCATCCTTTTCGCAATCTCGGATTTTTCCGGGTCTATGACGCATAAAAAGCCGCTCCAGTACTGCGAGGTCGAAACCCGACACGCGCTGCACGTTTCCTCTTCCATTATCCTGTGGCAACTCTTGCAAGCTCTCATCTTCTGCCTGGCCTTGGGCCGCCCCCTCTCCTATCTTTTTTGACCGGACCTTTCCTCTCGCTTCCTTTAAGGTCTTTCTTCTCGGTCTTGCCTTCCTTAACCTCTTTCCTGTCGTCCTCCAGCCACTGCAATTTTCCGAGATAAGGCTGCCTCATCGTCAATCCGACCTTCGAGTCCGAGAACTTGTTCTTCAGGCTCACGGTGATTATCCTCGCCCTTACGTCGTCTCCGACCTTGAGCGACTTCTTAGTCTCTTTCCCTGAGAGTACGGCGCTTTTCGGGTCATAGCTCATGAAGTCTTCGGTTACCTGCGATACGTGCACCAGTCCGTCCATGGGCCCGAAGTTCACGAAGGCGCCGAATTCAGTTATCTCTGTCACAGAACCTTCTACGACTTCGTTTATGACCGGCTGGTATATCAGTATGTCGAACGTCACATTATAGTATATTGCGCCGTCGCCCATGATGATCTTTCCCTCGCTCGTCTGGTCGACGCTCGTGACTGCGAGTATTATGCCCATGTTCTTGTCTATCCTGCCTGCGGTGTTGTTCTCGAATTCGGCGGTTATGGCTTTCTTCAGGTCTTCGCCGAACCTTTTGGGCGGAACCCGTATGGTATCTTCAACAGTCAGTATCTTGTACATTTTTGCCTCTAGATGAATCTTAGTCCGTATACAACTATCAACTCAACGAATAATAATGCTATCATGTTGACTACTTTTATCAATGGGTTGATAGCCGGGCCTGCAGTGTCCTTCGAAGGGTCTCCGACGGTGTCGCCGACGACAGCAGCTTTATGAGCCTCGCTCTTCTTTCCGCCGTAGTTGCCTTCCTCGATGTATTTCTTGGCGTTGTCCCATGCGCCCCCGCTCGTGGTCATCATCAGCGCTAAAAGCAAGCCTGTGACGATGCATCCCATAAGGAGCCCGCCGAGAGCCGTCGGCCCCAAAAGCAGGCCTATCAGGACGGGCGCGATCACCGACATGAGCGCGGGTATCGTCATCTCTTTTAATGCGCTTTTTGTGACGATGTCTACGCAGCGTGCGTAATCTGGCTTGCCGGTCCCTTCCATTATGCCTTTTATCTCCTTGAACTGCCTCCTCACTTCGTTCACGACTGCGAAGGCAGCTCTTCCGACCGCCCTCATCAGGAAGGATGCGAACAGGAACGGCAAAAGCCCTCCTATGAATAATCCGATGATGAGCGCCGGGTCGTTCAATGCGAAAACAAGGTTGCCTGACCCCGTTGGAAGGCCGTATTTGGCTTCGAGGTGTTTTTCAACGATGACTCGGCCGACTTCCTGGGTGAATGATGCGAATAAAGCAAGCGCTGCGAGCGCCGCGCTGCCGATTGCGAATCCTTTCGTCACCGCCTTTGTCGTGTTGCCGACCGCATCCAGCGCGTCCGTTACCTTCCTTACTTCCGGGTCGAGGTTGGCCATCTCGGCTATACCGCCGGCGTTGTCGGTTATCGGGCCGTAAGCATCCATGGCGACGATGAGCCCGGTCACGGATAGGAGGGCCATCGTGGCAATTGCCACGCCGTATATATTGGCCATGTAGAATGAGACCAGTATGCCCAGGCATATAACGATCGTGGGCAGGGCCGTGCTTTCAAGACCTACCGCGAGGCCTGCTATGATGTTGGTAGCGGGTCCGGTCTGCGATGCCTTTGCTATGTCTTGTACCGGCCTGTATTTCTTCGCAGTGTAGTACTCCGAGATCCTTACTATGGCGAAGGCGACTATCAGGCCTACGAGGGCCGAGATGTATATCCTGTTCGCGTCCGTGTTCATGGAGCTGAGGTTGACGCCGCCCAGGACGTATTGTGTGACGAAATAGAACATGATGGCGGCTAAGACGTATCCTATCGCTAGGCCCTTGTACATCGCGTTCATTATCGTGTCCTCCTTGACGCCTTTCACGAACAGGACGCCTACTATCGAAGCTATTATCCCTGCCGCTCCGAGCATGAGAGGATACAGGACGAGCGCCGAGTTGTCTTTGAGCATTATCGCGCCGAGAAGCATCGCGGCGATAGCAGTAACGGCGTAGCTCTCGAAGAGGTCGGCACCCATTCCCGCGCAGTCTCCGACGTTGTCTCCTACGTTGTCGGCTATGACGGCCGGGTTACGGGGATCGTCTTCCGGTATGCCTGCCTCGACTTTTCCTACGAGGTCTGCGCCGACGTCTGCGGCTTTAGTGAATATGCCTCCGCCGATCCTTGCGAACAGGCTTATCAGGCTTGCGCCGAATCCGAATCCGACGATGTATGAAACCCGGGTTACTAGAGCCGTGGTGGGGAAAAGTGTATTGAATATATAGTAGAATCCTGATACTCCGAGCAGGCTTAGGCCGACGACGAACATGCCTGTCACGGCGCCGCCTCTGAAGGACATCCTGAAGGCTTTCTCGAGGCCGGATCTAGCCGCGTTCGCAACCTTTACGTTGGTCATAGTGGATATCCTCATACCCATATATCCCGCGAGCCCCGAGAATATCGCGCCCACGAGGAATGCGACCCCTGTCTGCCAGTTAAGAGCCAGGGTCAGTATGATGAAGAGTAATACGGCGAATACGCCTATGGTCGTGAACTGCCTTTTCAGATATGCCATAGACCCGGTCTGTATGGCCTTGGATATCTCGACCATCTTCTCGTTCCCGTCTTCCTGTTTCCTTAAATCCAGTACGATGTATCCCGCAAACAACAATGCAATTATGCTTGAAGCAATGGCTATTAACTCCATTTAGTCACCTCAGAATCGATTGAACAACGATATGTTTTTTCAAAGATTTTTTTTGAATAGGTTTATAAATTTAGCCTTTACTTAATAAAAGTCCTTAAACGTAGGCCAGATGGCTTTTGCTCCTCATCGTCATCACGCTGACGCCCTTTTTCCTTAGCTCGGTCTTGAGCAATTTGTCGTTCGTGCAAACCACTATCTGCCGGTCGTCTTCAGCCAGGCGCAGTATGTCGTCGTCGGCCCTCACGTCCGGGGGGCTTTCGATCACCGGGACGTTTTTCTGTTCCAGCAGCTGGAGGCCCAGCTTCGCCGCAACCTTGTTCTCGCCCCTGTCTTTTACGGCAAGGGTCTCCAGTTCGCGCTTGACGCTTGCAGGAACGGCGATTTCATATTCCTGGTCCGAGGCCATCAGTCGACCGATCTCCTGGAAGATGTCTACATGGTCTTTGTAAGGCATCATGAGAAAGTTGGTATCCAGTAAGACGCGGGTTTTCATCAGATAGAAAGGGGCTTATTCCTTTATGGTGCCGTAGCCTATGAGCCTCCACCTGGCTCCAAGTCTTCGACTTATGGCGACGTTGCTGCCTAGTTCGGCGCATATCGGCAATTTCAAAGACATATCGCCTTTCTTCGGGTCGTTCACCACGCCAACGGTTACGGCGCTGCCTATCGACAACATCAAAGTCTCGGCCTTTTCGAGAGGCTTGATCTTGATCTCTTCCTTGCTTCCGAGGATTTTTTCGAACAGCTTGACTTTGAGCTTGAACTTGGTGCGCACCTCGGGAAGCGTCCCTGGAAACCCTACGACGTTGCCCGATAGGCTGTCTGATTTTGAAAGAGCCGGGTCAAGCTCGGTGCCGATGGCTATCAATCCCCCGGTCGATACTTCTTTAAGGGATTCGCCGCTGACGTTGAGGCTGACTATCTTGCTCTTTATCGGCGCATAGACGTTCTTTTTCTTAACTCCCGGCCTGAATTCTATAACATCGCCTATCTTGAAACTGCCCTGCATCAGAGAGCCGCCTACGACTCCGCCTTTGACCTTGTCTATCTCGGTGCCGGGCTTGTTGATGTCGAAGGAACGCGCGATATACATCATCGGGTCCTTGGAAGAGTCTCTCTTGGGCGTCGGGATCTTTTCCTCGATGGCGCCGATAAGCACGTCTATGTTGACGTTGTGGTGCGCGGCTATCGGGATGATGAGCGAGTTCTCTGCGACGGTTCCTTTGATGAAGTTCTTTATCTCATTATAGTTCTTGACCGCCTCCTCTTTTGTCACAAGGTCTACCTTGTTCTGGGCTATGACTATGTTTTTTACGCCCACTATATCGAGAGCCATCAGGTGTTCCGCTGTTTGGGGCTGAGGACATGGCTCATTCGCGGCTATGACTAGTACTGCTCCGTCCATGAGCGCGGCGCCGGACAGCATGGTCGCCATCAGAGTCTCGTGCCCGGGCGCGTCGACGAATGAAACGCTCCTGATAAATTCGGCCTTGTCTTTGCACTTAGGGCATAAGGCATTTGTGCCGAAGCAATCCGGAGAATCACATTTAGGACACTTGTAGAAGTAGCAGTCGGCATAGCCGAGACGTATCGAGATGCCCCTCTTGATCTCCTCGGAATGACGGTCGGTCCAGACGCCGGAAAGGCTTTTGGTCAGGGTCGTCTTCCCATGGTCGACGTGGCCTACGAGCCCGATGTTGATCTCGGGCTGCCGGAAGGCTTTAGTGTTGCATCCCTTGGCACTGGACGCAGGCGATACATCTTGTTTAGACATCATGCTTTAAGAATTTATAACTTCTTCTCCTTGTGGGACGATGCCTTACCCCTCTGTTCTTTGGCAGGCTCCTTGACTTCCAGAGCGGCTGCAGCTTCGCCCTCTTTGGGCGCCTCGGCGGATATGCCGAAAAGCTCCTCAATGCTCTTCTTCGCCCTCTTTGTAACAGAAGTATTAATCTGCGCGACGTCGTCCGCGATCTTCTCCCCCCTCACTCTCTTCCTCTTACGGACGTCGCTCGTCGGCTTGTATCCAACTCCTCCTTCCATCAAGATCATCGTCCTCCTCGTTCCCTGGACGCCCTTCTTCATAGGAAAGCCGGCCTTGTCGCTGCCGCCTGTGATCTTTAGGGTGTATCCTACTAGTCCGACCAGCGCTCCGTCGAATTCGTCGCCTAATTTCAATGTGCCTAATCTGTTAGCTTTCTCTTCCTTGACTTCCCGCTGATACGACTTCCCGGATTCGGGGTCTGAAACAACAATCTTAAACTCCATTTTAGATTAAAAAACAAGCATCCTAGAGCATAAATATTCGAAACCCAGGCATAAAAATAGGGCACGGCCTATAATCCAAGACGTCTCGAAACCGCCTTCTTCACCGACTCGGCATCGGCCTTCCCCCGGACTACAGCCATCACCATGCCGAGCAGAGGGCCGAGAGCTTTCTCCGGGCTGGCTGAGATAAGAGGCTTATTATCTGAAAGGACCTTGTCCACGACCTTCAAAAGCTCGGCATCTGATAGCAGGCCGAATCCTTTTGTTTTTACGATCTCGTTCACTAGAGTGCACGGGCTCTTTGCGAGCTCGGCCAGAATCTCCGGAACCGCGTCGCGGCTGATCTTCTTCCTGTTCAGCAAATCCAGGATCTGATCAAAATGTTCCTCGGTCAGGACGCCTATGTCTACGCCGTATTTCTTTTTGACCTCCTTGGGAGTAGATAAAAGCATTGAGGCGATCACCGAGGCCTTGACTTTTGGAAAAGCCTTAACAAATTTCTCATACGAATCAAACCATCTTGATTTCACAAGTTGGCTTGCGAGATCCTCGCTGAGACGCATTTCCTCGCTGAGTTCGAGAGAGATAAGTCTGTTTAGCTTTTTTTCAGGGAGTTCTGAAAGATTGTTTCTAATATGTAAAATAAAAGCATCGTCGATTACTATCAATTCCTCGTCTGTCTCGGGATACATCCTTGCCGAGCCCGGCAGGGGCCTCATGAATTCGCTGGTCCCTTCAGGGGTCGCACGCCGCGTCTCCTTGGGCACGCCCTGTAAAGCGATCCTGGCGCGCTCGAGGACCGCGTCAAGGGCATGTCTTGCCGTTGCATCCATCTCCGCGACCAGGACGAATGCGTCGCCTTCCTTTAGTTCGAGGATTCGCCTAACGTCGGAAACCTCTTGTTCGGTTATTCCGTAAGCAGGAAGCTCGTCTGAGTGGAAGATGCCCTTCACGCCCGCGATGGCGCGCGCATACTGCGCGAGTTCCGGACCCAGTTTGTTTTTCAGCAGGCCGGAGAATCCTTTAAGCCTGGAGGCCAGGACTACTCCTCCTTTGTCCAAGGCGATCCTTATGACCTTAGAAGTCGTAGTCCTGAACGACTGTGAAACGTCGGTGAATCCGCAGCCCAGGTCGCCTGCTGCAATTTTTCTCTTGTGCAATTCATCCCTGACCTCGATAAGCATCAGTTGCCTCTGGATCTCGCTCTCGACAAGCTTTGAAATAAGCCGTAGATCCTGCACCCCCTTGACCTCTACGCGTTCCCCGCCGATTATCGAGACGTTCAAATCCTGCCTGATCGTCCCAAGGCCTCTCTTCACCCTGCCGGTGGCGCGCAGGATCATCCCCAGCTTTTCCGCGACCTCGCGCGCATGCTCCGGGGTTTTGATATCCGGGGCGGTACCCAGTTCGATCAACGGGATGCCGAGGCGGTCCAGCCTGTAAGTCGTGACGTTCCCGTCCTCCTTTATCTTCCGGGCCGCGTCTTCTTCGAGGCAGATCGTTGGAATGCCTACGCGTCCCGTGTCCGTATCGATGAAGCCGTCCATAGCGACGAGGACAGTCCTCTGGAAGCCTGAAGTATTTGAGCCGTCGATTACAGTCTTCCTCATCACCTGCAGCTCGTCGACGGGTTTCGCATTAAGCAGCAAGGAGACCTCGGTCACGACCGAAAGAGCGTCCCTGTTAAGCGGATGAGGCGGCTCGTCGTCGAGTTCGACGAGACAATTGCCGGAACGGAATCCTTCGTATACGAACTCCCTGCGGCGCAGGAACTCGTGCAAGGCGGCGGGATCGATCCCGCCCATCTCGCCAGCGACCGCGCGCAGGCGCCGTCGGACGACTATGTCCGGGGCATCCTCTCGGATCTCGGAAGGACAGTTGCAGAATAATTTCTTCGTGTCCAATTGCTGATGGATCTCGATGCCGCATTTGAGGCCTAACTTTTTGTAGTCGGTGGATGTCACTTTATCTTGGCCTACTAATATCTCCCTTCATAAAAACAACTTTAGCGCCTTTCTCGGAAAACATTTCTTCATACTCATCTAAATCTCTTGGATTTATCATTCCAACGTCAAGTATTACTATTGCTAACTGATTAAAGCCACCCTTTTCTTTATACCAAGCGATTTTAGAAAACCCATCATCCAGGTTTCCTTTGTTTTCCCCTATCTTTAGTTCTAAAGCTATCTCATCGTTAATCACTATATCAATCGATCTACCACTGGATATTCTATATTGAAACTGTATATCAAAATCAGGGAACTTGGCTTTTAGATATGTAAAAATAATAGATTCAAATTCTCTTTCGTTCTGGACAATCCTGTCAATTTTGTAGTTATCCAAAGCTTGCAAGATTACTTCAAAGTCAGTAAGGGCTCCACCTGCCTTCTTTTTCCTAAGGATATTTTTGATATAAATCTCAAAATCATTTAACGATTTATCCTTTGAGGTCATAATGAATATGATATATAATCCAAGAATCATTATGACTAAAAATACATTTTGCAATATTGGTCCTATGTCCCAATTTTGAAGAGTGTTATTATGAACTATCGATGCAATGATTAATAGAAAGATTATTTGAAACAATAGCCACATTGTAAGACTGAGAAAAACACAAATCAATAGAAATCTTCCAGGCCCCATGAATAGCGGTTTTGAACCTCTCATTTTTTAATCTATAACTTTAATCTTCGTCTCGTACATGATAAATCACGGCATAATGATGGATCTTCAGCCATGATGCCCTTCCCTTTTTGCCCATTATTCGTCTCTATATTGTTTTGATAAATTATAAAGTATTAATAATGCCTTATCCTAATCTTCTTTAAGATAATGAAAAAGGTTCTTGTCACCCGTCTCTTCGTCGTCTTGTCCCTCGCATGCCTTTTCGCAGTCGCCGTCTATTCCCAGGCCGAGCCCCCAATAGATTTTGCCCAGGGCATCGTCGACCGCGTGAACGAGGTCTTATGCGTGTTGTTCGCGGTCCTGCTGTATATCTCAGCCTCCGTTGTCGCTCTGTCCATGGTCTGGGCCGGCGCGGAATACATGACATCCGAGGATTCGGTGAGGCGGATGAGGGCGCGTAATAGGGTGATCTATTCCGTTATCGGCCTCATACTGGTTTTGGTAGCATGTCCGGTCGTCAATTATCTTGTCACGAATACGAGCATCCTTCCCTTCAACAGGTCTTGTAATTGCAACGGGCAGTACCTGGGTCCGGTCGCTACTACGTCGACCACTAATTCCGTCGCTACTACTGCTACTGCGACTACCGCTGCTGGCGGTTCCACGACAACTGCTGGAAGCACTACTACGACCAAGCCACCCGTAAGGATATTAATTTATACCACGGGGATTACTCCAGGCGACGATGTGATGGAGCCGTCCGCTTTGAAGACGTTCATCGAGGGTGAAGGATACACCACCGACCTGGTGGCGCGGTCTGAGAAACTAAGCCCGGGGCTTCTCTCAAAATACAGGATGGTCTGGATAATGGAAACAAGTCAGAGCACTCATCCCGGCCAGGATGAAATAGATGCAGTGATCTCTTACCACAACAGTGGCGGCTGCCTTGTGCTCTCAGGAGAGGGCGACTCCGACACGACCGTAACGAATTATTACGTGGATTTCGTTAACGACATAGCAAACAGAGTGGGTGTGACCTTCAGCAGTCCGCTTGTGATTAACGGCAATACGGATTCCTGCGCTCAGTTGACGGCTGGCAATCATCCGGTTATAAATGGCGTCTCTACCCTTAGCTCCACCGGAAGTGATGCGTATCTTACAACAACTAACGGTAATGTCCAAGTTGCAGCATCGTTCGAAGGCAAAGCAGGCATCATGGCCCTGGATGGAACCGCAGGTCAGGGGCCTATATTCTTTGACAATTCAGAAGTGAGATTCACAAGCTATGGTTCGCCGACATCGGGGCCGAATTCATGCGACAGCGCTAAATACATACGCAATTTACTAAAATGTATCGGGAACTGAACGGCTACAGTGGTAACTGGAGCCCGTGAGTCCGACGCTTCCGCAATCGGCTTCTGGTATTCGCTGAAGATTACTGATTCAAATCATATATGCCCCATCCCGGATAAGGTCCAGACACGGCGGGCTGTGATAAGACCTCTAACCTGGATTTTCACGACTTACAGCCCTCCGGACCATAAGGAAAAGCACATGGGCGACCAGTATTCTGGCATGACGATCGGATTCTGCCGGACGTAAAAAAAAGCTATTCGGACGGCTCGATCTTTCCCTTGGCGATCATGATATCCTTGGTCTTGTTTATGCTCTGCTTTACCAGTTCGACCTGCGGCTTGGACCCTATCATCGTGAAGAGTTTCAGCGCCTGCTTTTGGTACTCCATCGATTTCTCCAGGTCGCCGGTCTTCCTGTAGATCAAAGCGATGTTGACGAGGCCTGTCGCTTCCCCGACCCGGTTCTTGGTGAGCCGGTGTATCCTTAGGGCGTCTCCGAAGAATCCGATGGC
>CAIYYO010000181.1 GCA_903930485.1 Methanobacteriota archaeon | reverse complement strand
TGTTCATAAACCAGGCGTCGCTGACCGGGGAATCTTATCCCGTGGAAAAGACTTCGCAGCCGCTGAAGACCCAGACGACATCGCCTACGGAACTAACCAACATTGTCTTCATGGGGTCGAGCGTGGTCAGCGGAACGGCCCTCGGGCTCGTCGTCAAGACAGGCCCTCACACCCAGTTCGGGGAACTGTCGAAAAGGATCATGTCGTCCACTGTGGAGACGAATTTCGACAAAGGCATCAAGAGCTTCACCTGGCTGATGATACGTTTCATGCTCATCCTCGCAGTCCTGGTATTCGCGATAAACGCCGGACTCAAGGGGAACATAATGGAGGCCTTACTCTTCGCCCTTGCAGTTGCCGTCGGCCTGACACCCGAGATGCTGCCGATGCTCGTGACCGTGAACCTATCGAAGGGCGCGATAGAGATGGCGAAAAAGAAGGTCATAGTCAAGCACCTGAACTCGATACAAAACTTCGGCGCGATGGACGTATTGTGCACGGACAAGACCGGAACGCTGACGCTGAACGAGATAGTCCTGGAGAAACACGAAGACGTCATGGGCAACGAGAACGAGGACGTCCTGAGATACGCGTACATAAACAGCTTTTACCAGACCGGTCTCAAGAACCTCCTCGACCAGGCGATACTCAAGCACAGAACGCTCCTGATAAAAGAATTCAAAAAAATAGACGAGATACCCTTCGATTTTACAAGAAGGGTGATGTCGGTCGTAGTCGAAGACGAAGGGAAATACTCGATCATCACCAAGGGGGCCGAGGAAGAGGTCTTTGCCAGGTCCTCGCAGTACGCGCTCGACGGAGAGATAAAGCCCATAGATGCGGCGATACTCGACAAGTTCAGGGACAGGATAAACGTCATGCAGTCCGAGGGGTTCAGGGTCCTGGTCATCGCGTACAAGGACGTGGAGAAGAAGGAGGCCTATTCAAAAGACGATGAAAGAGACCTCATCCTGAAAGGCTACGTCGCGTTCCTCGATCCCCCGAAGCCGTCGGTCAAGGAAGCCATAGACGCGCTGCGGTCCAGGGGCATCGAGACGATAATACTGACAGGCGACAACGAGCTCGTCACGAAAAAGATATGCAGCGAGGTCGGCCTGGACGTGAAAGGCATCGTGACAGGGGACGACATAGCCAGGCTCGACGACGACGCGCTCAAGGAATTCATAAAAGATAAGACGATCTTCGCGAGGCTTAACCCGGTGCAGAAGGAGAGCATCATAAGGGCGCTTCACGCCAACGGCCACGTTGTCGGATACATGGGCGACGGAATAAACGACGCGCCGTCGCTGAAGACCTCGGACGTCGGCATATCTGTCGACAACGCCGTAGACATAGCCAAGGAATCCGCGGACATAATCCTTCTGGAAAAGAACCTCCTGGTCCTGGACGACGGTGTCGTCGAAGGCCGCAAGACGTTCGGCAACATCCTGAAATACATCAAGATGGGCTCGTCCTCGAATTTCGGCAACATGTTCTCGATGATAGGCGCGAGCATCTTCCTGCCGTTCCTGCCCATGGCACCGGTGCAGATACTCCTGAACAATTTCCTCTACGACATGTCCCAGACCGCGATACCGACGGACGAAGTAGACCCTGAATACATACAGAAACCAAGGCCCTGGAACGTGGAATACATAAAAAAATTCATGATAATAATCGGGCCCATAAGCAGCATATTCGACTACATAACCTTCGCGGTCATGTGGTACGTCTTCAATGCAACCACGCCCGCGTCCCAGGACCTGTTCCATACCGGCTGGTTCATCGAATCCCTCTGCACCCAAACGCTCGTGATACACGTGATAAGGACTGGAAAGAACCCGCTGAAAAGCCGGGCCAGCAAATTCCTCGTATTCACATCCGTACTGATAGTCCTGATAGGCCTCCTGCTCCCGGTTTCGCCCCTGGCCCACTACTTCAAATTCGTCTCGCCGCCGCCGCTGTACTACGTTATCCTCGCCGGGATCCTTATAACGTACCTCTTTATGGTGCAGGCGGTTAAGACCTGGTTCATCAAGAGATACGGGTACGAATGAC
>CAIYYO010000180.1 GCA_903930485.1 Methanobacteriota archaeon | reverse complement strand
CTGCAGGCCCTGAACCAGTACAAGCCGCTCGTCACATTCGACAATATCGAAGAGCTTAGGAAGATAAAGCAGTATGCTCCCGATGCCGGAGTGGTCCTGAGAATACGCGTTCCAAACACCGGTTCGATGGTCGAGCTGTCAAGCAAATTCGGCGCAGACCCGGGAGAAGCCGCCGACCTCATAGTAGAGGCGTTCAACACCGGCCTGGTCGTCGAAGGGCTCAGCTTCCACGTCGGAAGCCAGTGCACTAACTTCGAGAACTACGTGCAGGCGCTGCAGCTGTCCGCGAACATAATCAAAGAGGCCGAGGCCAGGTCGGGCCAGAGGATAAAGATCCTCGACATAGGAGGAGGATTCCCGGTAAAATACAATACGAAGGTGAAATCCTTCAAGACCCTTGCCAGAAAACTCAATACAGAGATAAAGAGGCTGTTTGCGCCCGACGTACAGATAATCGCCGAACCCGGAAGATTCATGGTGGCGGACGCATGCACGCTCGTCGCAAAGGTCGTCGGCAAGGCATTTCGAGACGGAAAACCGTGCTACTACATAAACGACGGCGTCTACCACACGTTCTCCGGACAGGTCTTCGATCACTGCATCTACCCCGTCAAGGCATTCAAGGAAGGAGAGAAACAGATCTCGGCGGTCTTCGGGCCCACATGCGACGCATTCGACACGGTCACTCTCAGTGCCGAACTCCCGGAACTCGAGATAAACGACTTAGTCTATGCCGAGAATATCGGGGCCTATTCGATCGCTTCATCGACTTATTTCAATGGCTTTCCCCCTGCAAAAGTGGTTCATATAAACAGGTGACCTCCTAGCAGATATTCAGTTGGTATAAAATCGTCAGGATTAGTGAGAATATGGCTGCAAGGATATACGCCGACTTTCTTCCGCCCGATGCTTTTCGATCAAGAACCCACGCCAGCAAGGATACAATAAATATCACAAAACTATTGTCCATACAGAATGAGCCTTCTCCGCGGCATTTGTTCACGAAGGCGTAATCAGGGATGAAGAAATAGCCGAATAGATTGAACCAGAAAGGGCAGGTCAACAGGATCAAGAGCCCTAAAAGAAGCCCCAGGTACATGTTCTCCTTGAAGAATCTAAGTTTAGATTGCATCGTCTAATTAATTATTCCGCTCGGTTGGTTATATACTCTTTCAGGGGCGAAGGCAGGGGCATGTCAATAGACGGCTCACTTACTCTCCTGCTTTGACACAGCCATGTTCACCAGATTCAAAACAAGCAGCAGGGCTGATATATACAGCAGCACCTGAAACGACATATAAATCATCTCCGCCTGCGGGCAGATCCTGATAGCGCCTCTCCCAAGACCAACGAACGAGTATTCTGCGCCGCTCAGGCACAGGTCGTGATACTGCCCCAGCGAGGCAGAGCCGAGGCTTATGTCGCTTCCCCGTAGAACAAGCTCCAGACCCTTCAAGACCTGGAGCTGCGGGAAAAAGAATGCGATCATTAAGGCTAACAGGCTCGTCGCAGCCGCCAGGTACTTTGTAGACCAGGTCATTTGTTTCTTAAAACGTGTATTTGAAGAGCAGGAACGCGTAAACGACAAGGAAAGACACTGCGAACAAGGTTATGAGCGACAGGTTGAATAGGATGTCGTCTTTTTCCATTAGGTAATACATTGGATCCGGCGAAAAAATAGCGGG
>CAIYYO010000179.1 GCA_903930485.1 Methanobacteriota archaeon | reverse complement strand
GCGTAAACCGGCCTGCCGATGTCATCGTAAGCCATACCCTTAGGCTGCGCGCCATCAGGCAACCATTTAGGTGCATCGTCCAGCAAGCGTCCCACGTCTCCCATGTTGCTGCCGACATAGATGACGCCATCCTTTTCCTGGGAAACGCGGCCAAGAACAGGGATCTTACCCAGCAACACCTTCTCTGCATTCTTTATTAGAGCCTTTGCATATCTTGGCTCCAGTGTGCTCGGGTCAGTTGGGATCAGGCCTTTCTGCATGAGAGCGAGCATCAGGGCCACGTTGTCCTTAGAAGAATCCATCCCCAGTCGGTTCAGGACAGAAACTGCAACTTCAGGGTCCGTAAGCGCCTTTTTTCGTGTTGTCTCATCATCCCTTGCGCTCATCGCATGCGCAAATTCCCCGTACAGGAAGCCGTACTGATGCTTGCGGAATATTTCATTAAATTTCTTCTTGGATAATACCAGTTCTCCGCGTCCCTCTTTTAGCTCTATGCGGATTATGCGCGGGTCGTCCGTCATGTAGATGTTCTCTATGGAGTAAAAGCCTTCTTCGACGATATCCACTATCCCCCTTCCGGAAATCGCATACGCCCGATCCACTTTTCCTTTCGGGTTGTAGGACGCAGCTATCTCTACAGGTGCTCCGTTCAGGTATGCATTGCCTGAGAGTATCCTGTTCTGATGCGCCCACCGGGCGGTTTCTGCTCTTACTCTGTCCGAGTCCCTTATGTCCTTTTCGCAGCTGTCGATCAGGTCTCTGACGGCAGAGTCATAGTCGAGGAGATACACTTTGTTCTTTTCTAGCGATGAGATTATGCTCTCGGTGACGCGTGCAAGAGTCGCTTCATCCATCTGCATGGCCGAAAGATGCGCCTTTATGCTTTTCTCCTGGTCTCTCCTCTCGATGGGGTAGGATGTGATTATCCTGTTGAACCTGCGCTGCCTGTCGGATACGACTACTGTAAGGAGGACAACATCCCTTGCCTCACCTGAATCCGTCTTCAGGGAGACCTTCGAGATATATAAAGTGGTGTCGCCCCGTTTTTTCGGGGGATACAGATAGCTGTTCTTGTCGTTCACGCTCTTCAGGACCATCCATGCGAATGTGTTGTCCGCTATCTTCTGGCCGACGATCCTTTCCACCTCCTCCCTGTGCCGGTCCTCTATGTGACGGAAACCCCGCGTTTCCCCCTCTTCGACGGATGCCATCTGTTCTTCGGACACGAACCGCGGGTTGTCTTCGTAGAGGAAGACGACTACTCCGGAATCGTTCACCACGGCGCCCCTTAAGAGGTAGTCCTCGGATATCTCAGTTGCATATTCCTTCAGCTTTGTGCGCTCCTCTGACGGGATTGCCTGATCGTCGAAGCCTACTGCAACTGTCTCCCGGCCGATGAGGTCCACAGGGACTGTAAGCTTCTGCCTTGTCTTTTCGGCTCTGGTGAAGCACTTCCCGGCCTCCGGATAATTGTTGACTTTTAGGTATGCATAGCCGAGGTATATCCATGATTCTGCATCCTGCGAATTTAATCCGACCGCTTTTTTCAGCATGTCGATTGATTCGGGGTACTTCCAGGTGTTGAAATAGGCCTTGCCTGCGCCTGAGTATGCTGCGGAGTTGTTCTTGTCGCTTTCAGCAGCTTTGAGGAAAGAATTTATCGCAAGCGTGTATAATTGCTCGGATCTCTCGAACCTCTGTTTGACATTCGAAGTTACGGAGTAGCTCACCAGTTCGTAATTGACAATGTACGCGATTATCTCAGCTATCCTCGAATATGCCTCCGCTGCCTGTATCCGCAAATCGGTGGTTATCGGTTCGCCTTTTTTGCTGAGGAAGGATATCTCTTCCTCGATTGCCGCGAGCCGGGATTCGAACAGCTCCAGGTCCTTTGCGTCGTACCTGGGTTTTGAATGGAATATCTGAGCCTCGCCGTCTATTTTTCCGTCAAGCAGCGTCTCATAGGTATCCCCGGGTGACTCGATGCCGTTTGGTTCATAGCACAGACCTGGTTGTATGGTTGCTTTCAAGCCGTCTTTAGAGAGGTTCTCGACGAGGAAGTCGCGGGATTTGTAGAACTCGGTCCCCACGAGCAGTTCGTCTATGTCAAGCTCTTTGAAAGTCTTGTGTATCCCTGACCATCCCGTCCTTATTGGTTCAGGGGAACGCTGGATGGTAGGTATCACGATGACAGGGACCTTTATGTCGAGCCTTGCCGCTATCTCCTCTATCGTCTTGATTACTCCTCCGTCGACGGATTCGTCCGCCTGGACAAATATCGCGGTTTTGCTGTGCTCAAATACGTTCTTTATGCCCATCAAGTATGTTTCGTAGTCTTCCTGCTGCTCTGGCGTGACTTCCATCCGGCTGGTGATAGCCTTCGGATGGTCTATGAGGAATGCTTTACCGCCGTTTGCGGATATCAGGCTTTTGATCGCAATTTTATCCGAATCGCTCATACTCTCTAGCGTGAGCACCTTGCCTTTTATCCCGGTCGACAGGTCGGCTGCGATCTTCGAAGCGCTTTTTGAGTATTCCGGCCTGCTCAGGACCTCGGCTGCCCTTTCGTATCCCATCCACATAATCCCCCTTGAATAATCTTTGAGGAGATTTGCATCCTTCAGGACCTTGTATCTTTCAGGAGAGACCAGGGTTTGGACTATCGCTTCGCACGGCTCTTCAAGGCCTGAAGACCCGGTTTTCTCGTAGTTGACGCGGCGTTCCAGTTCTTCTATGAACAGTTCGACTGGCATTATCAAAGGGAGCGCGAGATTGGACATCTGGACGCGCAGCGCGGCCGTTATGTCCTTCATAGCTTCGTTTAACTGCCTTATCTTATTTTCATCCACACCAAGCCGGCTCGTTATGTAGGCGTTGACAAAGCTGAACAGATCAGGATCGCTCTGGGAGCGGGAGAGCAGGAATTGGTAAAACATTGCTTCGATGTACATTGGTTCCCCGACGCGCATCGCATATAACAGGTAGTCTGCGGCCATGACTGCGTCGCGCATGTAATCTATACCGTCCGACCTCTTCCAGCGACGGCTCCGGCTTATGTAGTCGAACAGGATCATGACTTCCAGTATGTCGGCTGCGCCGTCAGGCATATTCAAAAGGATGTATTCGACGACGTCTTTGTTCTTTTCGTTGAATAACTTGATGTTCTTCTTTTGGGATTTTGCAAAGGATATGCTGCTGACTCCTTCAGGCATTGAGCGGCCCTTGCTCTCTTTTATCCTGTCCTCGAGGAGGGAGAAGATGTCTGCGCATTTCAACAACGCCGAGCGTTCCCGTATATCGAGTTTCGGGTCGGTGACTATTTTCATGAAATCATGGGACACATCTACTTTCCATTTCTTTTTCAGTTCTTCACCGCGCTTTGGAGTTATCCCGTATGGCCTGAAAGGAACAGGCTCGCTGAGCCTTAATCCGCCGTCGAAGTATTTGGAATATGCAGCCAGAGCTT
Source organism: Methanobacteriota archaeon (assembly GCA_903930485.1). Classification (GTDB taxonomy): domain Archaea; phylum Altiarchaeota; class Altiarchaeia; order IMC4; family QMZM01; genus CAIYYO01. Next base: position 889 of record CAIYYO010000179.1, on the reverse strand, counting down.
CGTTTGATAGATAGCAGCGATTGCCCGCATATACAGGTACAATGTTGTTCTCCTTTATCCACTGGGCAAGGCGCTTGTGTTTGTTCTTTTCCTTTTTAAGCTTCCCCGAGTTGTCTATTTCTCTCTGGACGAGGTCCTCTATCCTGTAGACCTCTTCTACGACGATTGATCCTTTCCCTTCTGGCCTCACGCGGTGGACGACATTGACGGGCTCCATGCCGGGAAGAGAGTCCTTCCGGCGGAAGGCATCGTATGACTCGCCTACTTTCAAATGGTATATGTTTATTTCCACTGGCTGACCGGCCACTTTTGAAAGGGCGGAGACAAAAGACTTTCTCAAGGGGTCCTCAGGATTTTCCAGGAACTTCCTGCGGATCTGGGAGTAAGACCTGCCATATCTCTTCTGCAGGTACGGGCTCATGGAGGCCAATCGGTCGAGCCTTGCAAGATGGCTTATCAGCTGATAGTGGTCCTTGTTTGAGGAGAGTATGTCTCGGACGTCTTCCACTGACAGTATACCCTCCGAGGAAAATAACGCCTCCGCGGATCCCTGAAGCGAGAACTCTAGCCCCTGCCGCTCTGTATATCTGTATCGGTTTCCTTCGGAGTCGACTATTTTTGAGAATGCATCCAGGTATCTTTTGCAGCACGTTTCATCCGCCTGCATCGATGAAAGGATATCCCTGTACCCCGAGTATCTTTTCAGATTTTCAGATAGCCCGTCATATGGGACAAGCTCTGAGAGGCTTCTTGCCAGGTGGAAATATTCGTTCCCCTTAGCATGGGAGATAGCATCCTCGTAGGTAACCGGGCCGTCCTGCGCTAGCACCCAGTCGACCCAGGCGTCCAGCTTTTTCTGCAGGCCGTACGGTCTCGCTTCCTTTAACTG
>CAIYYO010000178.1 GCA_903930485.1 Methanobacteriota archaeon | reverse complement strand
TCCCAGGAAGCGAGCCCTCGACCCTGGGGATCTTGCGGACCTCGTCGATATTGGTCTTGATCTCCGCCGGCGGGGGAGGCGTGGGCTTCTCGTCCTGCGCCTTTTCCTGGGGGATCAGGCGCGGGGCCAGGGCCACCCCGGCCGCGACCATGGCCGCGGAGGCAAAGAATTTCCTCCGTGAGAATTTATCCGACGGACAAGCGTCCTTTTCTCCTGTAAGGGTCATGATGTCGTCTTTTGCCATGCTGCCTCCTAGGGATCGGGATGGGAGAAGTATAAAGGGGGGAGGGGGAAAAGGCAATGTGGGGGGGCGATGGTTCTAACATCGCGCATGTTGGCTCATGGATCTATCATTGACTCTGTCTCGGTGGACTCCTATAATCAAAAAAAGCGTTCAGATTCCTTGGGCTGAGGAGGGATAAAAGATTTGGGTTTACCAATCATCTTTTCGTTATGTCTTCTCCTGTTTCAAACTGAATACCGGGTGGCGGGATCCAAGCAGAACTATTTATTGTTTCAACGGTCATTTCAAAGCGCGGTCTCACTCGGTTCTCAAGGAGAGTTCGAGCAAGCTTCCGTGGCCTTACTAAAGGCCCTCTCAATCTCTCGCCAACTCAACTTTTCTTATGGAAAAAGCAAATGCCTTCTTCGACTGGCTATTAATAAATGGGATCTCGGCCATATCGCCGAGTCATTCGAATATTTCAATGAAGCGCGAACTGCCTTTAAGAATGCCAATGATCGACGAGCTGAAGAATATTGCTTAAAATGCCTCAAGATAATCCAGCTTTATAACCAGGGTAAGGCAACTCGAGATACAAATGCGAATTACCTTTCTCTGGAGAAATATGAGCAAGCGATTTTCTTGGGAAGAGAGACAGGATTCCCAGATTATGAGCTTAAATGCTTACGTCAAATGGGAAAAACCTATTGGCAGATGGGCAGACTCAATCTTTTTCTGGAGAGCAATAAAAAGGGACTGGAGATTTCTAATAGGATTAACCACAAAATAGAAAAAGGCAGATGTTTGAACAATATCGGAGTTTACTACCAAAAACAAAATGATTATTCAATCGCGCTTATTTATTATGAAAATGCATTATCCTTTATTAAAGCAATGGATGATCAGCCGACAGAGGCTGAATGCTTGAGTAATATCGGGATTCTATATCGAGACTTAGGGAATCTAACAAAAGCGCAACAGTATCTATCAAGCGCTTTGGAACTTGATAAAAAAGTTGGTGATATTGATTCAATTTCAAAAGATATGGATAATATCGGCTCCGTTTACTTGCGCAGGGGTATTGATGGTCAAAATACGCATGACCTACTCCAAGCATTGGGCATGTTCCGTAGCTGCCTTTCCTTACGAGGGATAGAGAAAACAAACTCGCTTATTAAAATTACGGCACTCAATAATATTGGGATTATTCAGAGCGAATTGAAAGATTATCCAAATGCTAGGAACAATTTTTCTTCGGCCATGAAGATTGTCGAAAAAGGCAATTATCTGAATGAAAAATGCCAGATCATTAATAATATTGCTGCCTCCTTTGTTTATGAAAATAAAATTGATGATGCAATTGAATATTACAGCAAAGCCGTTGAGATAGGGTCCGAGCATTCGCTTGAGAATATCTTGATGGAATCGTGCTTGGGTCTTGGCCAATGCTACGAGATAAAGGGAGAATATTCTTCTTCTATCTCATTTTACAAGAGATCTATTGAAGCAATGGAGAATGTTTGGGATCGAATTCCATCTGAATTCTTTAAGATAGGGTTTGCGCGCAATAAAATGCATGCTTATCAGAGAATAATTAAAATGCTGGTTAGCCTACATTCGGCTAATCCGCGCATGACGTCCCTCGAAGAAATATTCAATTTCGTAGAGAGAGCCAAAGCGCGCGCTTTTTTAGAGAGCATTAGGGAAACATTGGAAGTCGGCAATAGAGGCATTACTGCCAGTTTCAATGAACGACAGCGGGAAATCTCTAAGAACATTTCTTTGTTATATAGAAAAATGATAAGCCATAACCTGCCCGTAGAGTCAAAACAGCAAACTAATATTGAATTGGAACGCGAAGAAGAAAAATACATCCGCCTCGACTCCGAAAAAAAAACTGAGGCACGCAATATGAGGCTAAAAATTTCTAAGGAAATATGCAGTATTTCACAAATACAAAATCAAATCATCGATGACCAAACCGTAATGTTGGAGTATTTTATTGAAGAGAAAGAATCTTACCTAATTATTATTACACGAAAAACTGCGAAATTATGCGTATTGGCAGGGAGGGATGACTTAGAGAAATCTCTCCGGGCCTATATAAAAATATTCTCGTTTCGTTCTAACGACAATAGGGTTGGGATTGAGGCAGCAAAAAGAATTGGAAAAGAACTGATCCCTCTTGAGAAAGGCGGATTACTAAAGGATGCTAAAGCCCTAATTGTCATCCCGGACGGAATCCTCCACTATCTTCCATTTGAAACGTTAAGAGCGAGTATTGGCCACGGTTCTGGTTATTTGGTTGAAAAGCTAGTAATTTCTTATTGTCCATCTGCATCATCCTTATTTGTTCTAAAACAGCAAAAAAAACGCAATGAGAGGCAAAGGGCGCTATTGGCCATAGGCGGACCTAATTATGGAATCCCCCCGACAAGTGAACATGAGATAACCAAGAAAGATGTACTTAGCCAGTTGTATAATGAGCAGGGATTCAGGTTTTCTTCGCTTCCATTCAGCAAAAGGGAAGTATTGGAGATTGGAAAGCTCTTCGCTAAAAGCGATAGGACTATTCTGGTCGGAGAAAAAGCCAGCGAAGAGGCTATAAAGAACCTTCCTCTGATTGAGTATCGGCTTATTCATTTTGCTTGCCATGGATTTCTAGATGAGAGAATTCCTCTTCGATCCGCGTTAGTTCTGTCCCTAAATGCCCAACAAGAGGATGATGGATACCTTCAGATGAGAGAAATATATGGCCTTACTATGAATGCTGATCTTGTCGTGTTGTCTGCATGTCAAACAGGCAATGGAATTTTAGAAAGAGCGGAAGGACCGATGGGGCTGGCGCGAGCATTTTTCTGTGCGGGAGCGCGTTCTGTGATTGCCTCTCTATGGTCTATCAATGACAAAACAACCGTTTTCTTTATGAAGGAGTTTTATCGAAATCTTGTCGATGGGTACGCTACAGGAAAAGCCCTCCAATTAACAAAAATTAGGATGCTTAATTCCGCATGGTCGCATCCATTTTATTGGGCTGGCTTTATTCTGAATGGTGATTCGGCCGTAGTCAGCATGAGTAAGTGAGGGGAAGAGACCTTTTATTTATTAAGAACCAAGAAACGCATTAGTTCGGATTCCGATATTTTCTGGGTGCTGGAAAAGGCCGTGATCATCCAGAAATAGTAGTTGCCAAAGTGAAGGCGGGACAAAACCTTATCAGGAAGCTGGATTTGAACATCAAGTATTTTCTGGCTAGTCCAAACGGGTAGTAGAGAATTATCAAAAAGTTCAAGAATATAGTACTGAGAAGCAGATTGCTCTTGCCACCGGAATATCAAGGGTTTCGGGAAAGTATGCACATGCGCAGGGGTAATTAGTAAGATTCCTGGTTCACTCGCGCGGTTGACCTCAGTAAGATCATTTTTATGTACGATTAGATAATAAGCGGAAATACTAAGTGCGAGACCAAAAAGAAAATAGACATATCTCCATATAAAGCGTCTACGGATGTTTCCGGCCTCCAACTTATCAGTTGAAGATGCCGTTGAAGAAGGCTCGTTAATTACTGTAATTGAGGGAGGTTGATATCTTTGAAGCTCTAGTAATAGCTCAAACTCTTCCCTGCAAAATGAACAATCCGTTATATGACCAATAATCTTCTTTTTGTTTCGAAGGGATGTTGAAGACTTGAAGGAATTAAATAAGGCCATGGGAGAAGGGCATTTATTCCGATTGCCAGGGAGCTTCGAAGTGATGTATCCCTGATAGAGCTTCTTTAGGTCATCATGTTCTATCTTCATGCTTAGCATCCCTATCTTTTAGAAGATCTTTCAAGTCAGCTAGGCCGCGATAAAGTAAATTCCTCGTTTTATCTTGACTCCAATTTAAATAACCAGCTATCTCTTGAATGCTTAAGTTTAATAAATAGAGTTTTATTACCTGACGTCTTGAATCAATTAGCAATTCTACGGCCTTACCAACAATTTCTTCTAGATTATTTTTATGGATAGTTTCTTTGCTATAGGCCAGTTCCATTTCGGCGATACGCATTCGCTTTTCGTGTTTGAAAAGATCTTCTTCACGGCGGTATTTGCGGAGTTGATCGATAACGGAAGAATTCACAATCTTCTTAATATAGGACGCGTAATTGGAGATGATTTTCTCATCACGAATGAGTTTCCAAAACCTAATCTTAACATCTAGTAAAATATCTTCCGGATCCAGGCCATAATTATAGAGATTATATTTTTGGACTTGGATTCTGATGAATTGGGCGAAATTATCTAAAATATCTTTGAATTCTTTCTCTTTGCTATTGATTGAATCCATTGGAAAATATGCTGTGAGCAATAAGTTGATTAACTAGTGTAATAGATGGAAACAGAGACCAATATTTCTCATTGTTGATTTTTTATACTCCTTTTTCGCATGGGTGGATAGTGATGTTTAGCAATCTTGAAATAATAACCTAAGAAACCGATATTATTTGCTTTTAACTCCTGGCCCTTGCTCTCATTGGCCTCCCGAGGACTCTCCCGCTTATTTCCAGCAAAGGCGAAGGATGCATTTCTCTAGTTGGTTAGGCCCGAGTTTGACGCGGCTAGTCAAGCAAAAGGCTCGTAACTCACAGTAATCAAAAAGGATGAGGTATTTTTCTGGGAAAGGGTCTTGTATCTAGGTTTTTGGGAGGATTATTCCACGGCCAGGACCGAGGGCAACGGATCTATTTTGAGTTTCTTCAATAAGTTACGAGCCTGAAGGCTGCCCAGAGTGGTCTGAAACACCGTTCCGTGAGGCGTCAACAATTGACCAATCTTTATCGACCGCAATTCCTCCCGGAGACACGGCCAAGTATCCCCGCACTCATGCTCCGCGACCCGCTCCAGAAGAAGAGAAAGGACGCAGAGGAACACATGAGAGCGGACACGATCGGGGTTCCGGTGGAAGACCGGCCGGACCTTGATCGTCGATTTCATCGTCCGCCACGCTTTTTCCACACGAATGAGCTGTTTGTAGGCAAGAGCCAAGTCCTCGGGAGAAAGGCTATCATCGTTGCTGTGGATGATCCACATTCCGTCGCGTTCTTCCTTCTCTTGGATGGCCGCTTTGTTCAACCGGAGTTCGCCGTTCTTCAGCCGGCGAACATACGGGCCGAAGCGGCGGCTCGAGACAAGACGACAGGCGCGCTTGGGATGGGCTTTGAGACTCCGGATCTCTTCTTCGAGTTCTTTCAGGAGCTCCTCCCGATGCTTCCTCCGCCTGTCCGCTTCCTGAGGATTATGACAGACGACATAGCGACGATCTTGAATCCGGACTTCCTTGACCCTCAGGTTCTCATTGACGTCCTGGAACCGACCGGGATGGCCGAGCACTTTTTCAACCACTTCCGTGCCATTCCTCCAAGGCATGGCCACGATGTAATGACCGCCGCCGCGGCGCAGCATGGCCAGATTAGCCTCGCTCACCATCCCCGCATCCGCCACGAAAATACAACGATTAAGGCGCCAGCCCCGAAGGTCCGTCTTGATTTGCTCAATCGTCGTCACGTCCGTGGTGTTCCCCGGAAAGACCCACGACTTCACAGGATACCCATCTCTCGTTACGGCCATCCCGACCACGATCTGGGGAGCGTCCGAGCGGCCGTTCTTCGAATAACCTCGCCTTCGAAGCTCTTCATCTTCATCGTTCGTCTCAAAGTGGACGCTCGTCGTATCGTAGAAAACAAGATCCACATCCATGTTCAAAAGGTCCGCCAGTCGCCAGTACAACGCTTCTTCGATCTCCTTTTTATGATCTTCGAGAAAATCCACGGCCCGGTACAGATGGTGGAGGCTAATCGTCTTTCCTTCAGGAAAGTAAATGTCCTCCAGCCAGCGATCATAACATCCGAGCTTCGACTGGGGCGCCAGACACCGGTTAGCGACCATGGCAAAGATCGCGCGTTCCAACGGCACCGTCCGATCTTCTCCTCTCGCCGCGTCTTCGATGATTTTTCTTATCCCCAAGCTCTCCCAAAGTTTCTCGATGACGTAAAATGGCCCATGTTCCCAAGAGTTCAGGAACTTCCATCCTTCTTCCACCGATGTTTCCAGGGCGTTTTTCCTGATACTTCTGACAAGCTGCTGGAGGCGTTCCACGGCGTTGCCGTCGACCCGGCCGATCGTGCACAGCACCCGAACCTGGGACCGGCGTTTTTCGGAGTCCCAGGAGTTTTCGGCGATCTGAAGGTAGGTGACGGGCGAACCGTCGGTGTTCCGTCGGGTTGTTTTCCGTAAGTACATTACATCTATATATAAACATCATTAAACCAATATCGTCAAGAGAATATATCACTAATTGTGTATCTATGCACTTTCGTTTTTTGCCCAGTCTTAAAAGTATATCTGATTGAATATCAGCCACTTAGGATTTAATGTGAGCCTAAAAAGTGCTTATGCGCGTCAAACGCGGGTTAGGAAATGGGCGCGAATAGCCTAGCTTTCCAGGTCCCAGGCCAACATCGACCCCATAGTGTGTTTCGTCAAGGGAAAATACCCGGAAAAATCGTCTAATAATACCCATGAGCCCGCGGGTACTTTTTCCTAGTGCCTTTGCCGCATGAGGGCGTGCTTCATCCGGTAGCTTTCGCCCTCGAACAGCAGGATGTGCCCATGATGGGCCAAGCGGTCGATCATCGCCGCGGCCATCTGGTCGTCGGTGAAGATCGCCCCCCATTTCGAAAACTCTGTGTTCGTCGTGATGACGAGGCTCCTCCTTTCGTAGCTGTCGGAGATGATCCGGAACAGCAGATGGGCGCCGTGCCTATCGATCGGCACGTAGCCCCATTCGTCCAGGATCAGAAGCTCGGCCTTCAGGATCGTGGCCAGCGACTTCTCCAGGGTTCCGCCGGCATAGGCTTCCGACAGGCGGACGACCAACTGGGCGACGGTGAAGAAGCGGGTCCGGATGCTCCGCTCGCAGGCCACGACACCGAGAGCCGTCGCCAGATGGGTCTTGCCGGTGCCGACCGGCCCGTAAAGGACCAGGTTCTTCCTGTCTTTGATGAAGGCGCCAGCGGTCAGATCCGCCCGGGACAGAGTCGGCGGCAACCTGAGGCTCTGATATTCGTAACCCTCGAGCGTCTTATAGACCGGGAAGCCCGCCTCCCGCAGATACCGGGCCTTGCGGACCTCTTCGCGGTTGCCCGCCTCGCTCTCGAGGACCCGCAGCAGGAACTCCTCCTGGGCGGCCGAGCCTTCCTCGGCGCAGAGACGGAGGGCCGTCTGACTGAAGGCCAGGCGCCGTAGCAGCCCCGAGATCTCCTCCCGCCGCTCGGACCGCTCGACCCGGGGCTTTCTCATGACGGATCCAGGAGCGTCCGGTCATAGTTTTCGAGGTCCGGGCCTCCCTCCGGCGCCGCGATCAGGCCGTCGTAGGCGATCCGGTTCGAGATGGCCTGGAGGCTGAAGGCGTCAACCGTCTGCCGCCGGACCGCCTCCTCGAGCGATTCCAGGGCGACCTCCGGCCCGAAGGTCGAGATGCTCTCCGAGAGGGCCGAGAGGACCCGACGCAGGTCCGGCCGGTCCAGCGCGTCCAGTGATTCGCGGAGCGGTTCGCTCAACCCGGCCCGGAACGGACTGTTCGGCCAGGCCCGCGGCCGCCGCAGCAGCGTCTCGAGGCTGGTCGCATAATCGGCCGTGTCGGTCCGACCGTCCCCGAACGACCGGCGATGAACCGCCAGCGCGCTTCCATCCGGCCGGTAGACAACGACCGTATGGGCCCGCAGGCCGACCGTCAGTGTCTCCTCAGCATGCTCCGGTGCGCTCGAGTACCAGTGCCGGCCGTCCAGGCAGAACTTCCCGTAGCCGTTGGTTCGGACCTTCTCCTGCCGCTCGACCTCAAACGGTCGCTCCGGAAGCGGGCTCAAGTGCCGCCGCTCCTCGGCCCAAAGCTCCCGGATCGTCAGGGCCTTCTTGTAATGGGGCCGGTCAAAATCCTCTTCCGCCTTCCCCAGAAGCTCCCGGTTCCAGCTCTCCAAGTCCCGAACCTCGGGCATCGGCACGAAGAAGTTCCGCCGCACGTAGCCGACCTTGTTCTCGACGTGTCCCTTCTCGTGGCCCGACTCCGGATTGCAGAAGCTCACCGAGAAGCCGTAGTGGCACTTGAACCGCAGGAACAGGTCGTTGAGGCTCGTCTTGTCCCGAACTCGCCGCCCCACGCCACTGGCGTTGTCGAAGACGATCCGCCGCGGCACCCCGCCGATCCAGCGGAAGATGTCCCCGAGTCCCTGGCAGACGCATTCGGCCGTCTCCCCGCCGAACGTCTGGACGAACCCGCCGTTGCTGTGGGGGAAGCTCAGACAGAGGTACTTGATCGCCCGTTTGATGCCGCCTTCGACGACATCGGCTTCCCCGAAGTCCGCCTGGGCTTCACCCGGCGGCCAGACGAGCTCCAGATAGCCCCGCTCCGCTCCCCGCTCCCGCTTCTTCTCCTTCAGGTACCGCTGGACCAGCGGATAGGACGAGCGGTAGGCCTCCGGGTACTCGGCCTCGAGCCGTTCGTGGACGCGTTTGGCCGTATGCCGTTGCTTGAACCGCATCCGCCGGTCTTCGGCCAGCCACTCGTCGATCTTCGGCTTCCAGGGGTCCAGCTTCGACGCCGACGCCTTTTTGCCCAGAAGGGCGCCGTTGAAGTCTTCGACCTTCATGTACTTGGCCGCGGTCTTCCGGTTGAGGTTGAGCCGACCGGCGATCTCCTGCGGCCCCAGCCCTTGTCGTTGAAGTTCCTTGATCTCGTCGATTTGGTTCATTCGGAGCATGTCTCCTCCCTGTAGGATGATATCCTACAGGGTTCTGCCCCGCGATTTTCATGGGTACTTTTGACGATTTTTCTGTCCATTTCCGGTTGATCATTCCGTCCCTTTTCCCCATATCACAAAGATCGAACCCCCCTTAGATGCAGCGCTCGGCCTCGGTCAGCCTCTTGCTATAGTCTTCGATCAGGCCACCACCGCCAGCTGAGCAGATTCAAGAGCCCGCGGTTGAAGCGTCTGAATATTAGGCAAGCGGAAGAAATGTTCGCTGCCCACAAGGGGTCATTTTATCGTGCTTACTGACTTTGCGAGATATAGAACGGTGCACACCTGCGCTTAAGGATCTTGGGTACGATTCGATCCTAATCATCCTTTTCATTGCCCACTTGAGCCTCTTCAGGAAATTATCCGGTTCCTGGATGAACTCCAATAGCCCTTTTATTCATACCGGTCCTTTAATACTCTTAGCATACCCAATGGAACCTTATGTGAATTTTTGTCTGTACTTTGAACCGTATTGACATCAATCCGCGACCGGGAATAATATCATTCCTTAAGGACCATTTCTTATGCCATAAGCCAGGTTTTTTTGTTATTCACGATAAATAACGTTTCTTGCTTTGAACATTTGGAGAAGGTAATAACATGATGATTAATTTAGCTGATGTACTTGATTCAAGGAAAGACAAGCTGTTCTTTTATTCTCCCTACACATTTCTTAGGGAATATCCTCAGGACGAGATTTACAATGAAACTGTAAAAAAGCCAATAATGGCTGCTG
>CAIYYO010000177.1 GCA_903930485.1 Methanobacteriota archaeon | reverse complement strand
TGGCACATCCACCAACCTCTGCGTACCCTTTACGAAAAGTCCGGTGCAGAAGCTGGATGTATCTATCGGTCCCTCGAACGTCGAATCGATCCTGAAGATGGTCGCAGCATACTTTGCGTACGTCGCCGCATCGGCATAATTGCGTATCCTCACGAGGGTGACTTTCCTCACGGTGTGGGTGGCTGTAAACGTGGTGTCCCTTCTGTACGTGACGTGTCCTGTCATCAACGTGTCGGTTTTCAAAGCAATGTCTTTCACGTGCATGCCGTTCAGAGGATTAGCCGCGCCGGTACCGTCGTCATAGATAAGCTCACCGAATCCGAGCGGCGTAATGGAATCCTGGCTCGCCGCGATGCTCAGCTTCAATGCAACAAGGCAGGCAAATAGCGCGTTGTTCTGTGTTTTTGGTGAGAGAGAGGTCTGTTGGCCCGTGATCTTCTTCGTCGTATCTACTAAGCCGTTGGGAGTCTTGAAATCGAGGCCGCGGGGTGTACCGCCATGTGTTCCTGCGCGCACGTCGTAAAGCGAGGTCGAGATGTCCTTGTATTTATTCAACCTGACCCATCCGAAGTATCTCTTCAAGCTGTCGGGCTGGGCCACTCCGATCACCATTCCGCCCGTGCTCTTGTTCCCCGGGTTGAACACATCGTCGTACACTTGTTTAATCACATTGATCCTGTTCGGCATCGGCGGGTGGAGCAAGTCGAGAGTGAAACCGGCGCTCTTGACCGTCCCGTCCCTCTTGCCCACCTTAGTTATTCCTCGCATCCACCGGTACTTGGAGACTGTCTGCAACTTACCGGCTTTGCCCCAGCCCGAAACAATCACTGTTGTTCCTTGAGCGGGTGGGGAAGCAAACGCAAAGTCCCACTTCATCGACTTGCTGTCGCCGGCCGTGTTCGTCCTGGCCGCATACGGAGATATCGTGATCGGTCGTATCGATGAATCGAAGAGCCCCACCGTGAACTCCACATGGAGACCCGTGACATTCGCCGAATCAACATGGAAGGAAACGATGAATTCCACCTTGTCTACCGACTTCTTCGGGTCAACGAAGTTTGTCGGCAGGCCCGCATTGGCAATGCTGTCGGGCCTGAGCGACCGGTTCTCGTCCGGATGCAGGCTGCCGGGGATTGGTGCATTCGGCGCTTTCTCGTCCCCGCCGCTGCCGTGCTTGCCGTTTTGCGAGCCGCCGGCCTCGCAGGGGCATTGTTGGGCAGTGGCTGGAGTTAGGTAAATTAAGAGGACTAGAATAACAAATAATGTTTTCATAATTGTACCTCATTACCTTGTTGAATTTATTTAAGGTAGTATCACATTACCCTGATAGGTGCCGATATTTCTTCGCATATTTTCAGAATTTCCTCTAGCAGCTTATTCCACTCAGCACGTTCTTTCTCCAGTCTATCTATCTCTCCAGGGATCCACTGGAGCCTTGCATCCGCAAACGTATCTTTTCTGAGCAGGGTTTGGTCAGCATAATAGGCATATTCCTCTTTCAGCTTTTTAATCTGAGAGTTTATTCCATCTATCTGTCTGTTTACCGTACTAACCAACTCATCCTGTACGTTATCCGGGTCAACGTCACGTAGTGATGCTTCCCAAATTGAGGGGTTGGCAAGCATTCTTTTAAACCATTTCAGCCACTCCCCAACCATCCACGGCTGAAGCGGTGTTAATGCGTATGGGTTGTCTGGCTGTGGACTTACCCACCACGGTGGTCGAGGCACCTGTTGATAATATAGTGGTCCCCCATAACACTGTGCAATCTCACCGTCGATGAAGCCGCGGGTGTTGGGGTTGAGGAAGCGGCCAATGAAAGGATCATACTGACGTGCTCTATAGTGATATGTCTGCGATTCTGTATTCCATTCCCTGCCCGTGAACAAATACGGATTACCAATTCCTGATGACAGTACTATCGATGGCTGACCGAATGGTTTATATCGATATATTTCGACAACACCTGCCGTGTCATCGACTACTGCCACGATAGAACCAATATGATTTGACAGGTAAAAATAGTGTTTGCCGTTTCTCTCCATCATTATCTTATCGTCGATGCGAGCACAATCGACATAGCTCGCTTGAACTATATCCGAATCGTTTCGTTCCTCAATAACACGTGCACCATAAAAAAAGAATTTCGTCTGAATTCCATCCACAGTCTTGCTTATTCTTCTGCCAAATGGATCACTCGAATACTGAGCATTGACGCTGCTGCCTGAATATGACACAAGCTCATTTTCATCGTTGTAAACATAACTTGATGTATCGTATGCAAGCATATTACCATTGAGACTATAGGTTGGGGAGATGCTTTTTCCACTCGAGTAATGGATCCCGGTATATTGGTGTGTGCTGTTGCTGGAATAGCTCAGTGTCTCAGCGTCACTCTCCGATGAATTTCTATCTCCTGAGGCATTAAAATCGAATCGTGACCACGTTGTCGGGGAAGGGATGCTCCCACCGGAGATCCGTCCTCTT
>CAIYYO010000176.1 GCA_903930485.1 Methanobacteriota archaeon | reverse complement strand
TGAAAAATAGAATAAAGGAACAATCTACTTTTTCTTCGCCGCCTTCATCGCATCAATCTTCTTCTCTAGCCTTGCTATATCGTCCTTCGTCGCCAGATTCAGCCGTCCCGCAGCCTTGTTTACTTCTTCCTCGATCTTCTTCTCCAGCTCGTTCCTCTGCGTTTCGGATCGTTTGAGCACGTCTTTGACGAATGCCTTGCTGTCTTCCTCGCTTATCTCGCCTTTCTTTACGAGTTCCTCGGCTAATTGTTCTGCTTTTTCCCTGGTCAATGCCGCGATCCCGTATCCTAATAGGATCATTTTTTTCATGTAGTCGTCCATTTTTTGGTGCCTCTTGTTACTTATTCTGCGTTTCTTGGTTAAAAGATGCCTCTCAGAATTTGCCGGTCCGAAGGACCGATATGACGAGGAATAGGCCGAGGAATCCGGCTATTATGTATCCCAGCACGCCCAGTATCGGGAATTCGAAGAGCAGCGGCCCTTTTCCCGTGAGCATGATCACCGATGAGCCGACTATCAGAGCCGATATTATCAGGCTTATGGATATCCGGTTGCTGACAGTGTCCATCTCTGTTATGAACCTGTTGAGGCCCTTGTGTTCCAGGTCTATGACGAGCTTTCCTTCCTGGAGCTTTGAGAGGATGGTATTCACTCGCCGGGGTATCACGGTCAGCATGTCGTTTATCTCTACGACGTTCTGCATGAATTTTCCGACAATCTTTGCCGGGCTGACCTTTTCCGCGACCATTGATTCGACGAATGGCTGAGCCGTTTCCGTGAAATTGAATTCAGGGGAAAGCTGGCTGCACATGGCTTCCATCGTGACCAGCGTCTTTATGAGTAGCGTGAAGCTTGCAGGTATCTTTATCCTGTGCTTTAGCGCGGTCTTCATGACGTCGTTCATCATGGCCGGGATCTCTACCTGCTTTATCGAGGTGTCGTAGTATTCGTCTATGAGCTCGCTTATGTCGTTCCTGAAGTCTTCTATCAACGTCTCGTCGCTGGCTATCCCTATGTCCAATAGCTCGTCGACTATCTTGAGCTTGTTCTTCTGTATTATCGCGATGAACAAATTTGATAATTTGTCCTTCATGTATTCGTCGACGCGGCCCATTATGCCGAAGTCCATGTACGCGATCACTTCGCGGTCGACGATGAATATGTTGCCGGGATGCGGGTCGCCGTGAAAGAAACCGTCCGTGAAGACCTGCTTCATGTACGACTTCGCCAGCTTTCCCGCGAGGTCTTTCCGAAGCGCCGGGTCCAGGTCGTTGCAGCATTCCCCTATCTTCTGGCCCCTTATCATCTCCAGCGTCAGCACCCTTTTGCTCGTGACCTCCCAGTAGACCGGCGGCACGTATACGCCGGGATAATTAGCAAAATTTCTCTTGAATTTTTCCGCGTTCCTTGCCTCGACCATGAAGTCTAGTTCCTTCCTGATGGTCTTGGCGAACTCGTTCACTATGCCGGAGGGGTCGTATAACGCGCTTTCAGGGAATTGTCTCTCTATCATGTGCGCCAGATTGTACAGGATGTCGAGGTCGGACTCGATGTCGTCCTCTATGCCCGGCCTCTGGACCTTGACTACGACGTCTTCTCCGTTGAGTATGGCATGGTGGACCTGGGCTATTGATGCGGCAGCGAGCGGTTCTTTGTCGTAGGAGTCGAACAATTCATCTATCGATGCCCCGAATTCCCTCCTGATCTCTGATTCGACGGCTTCGTACCCAAAGCCTGGGACTTTGTCCTGGAGCTTTCTGAATTCGTCGACGTATTCCAGGGGGATGAGTTCCGGCCTGGTCGAAAGGATCTGTCCCAGCTTTATGAAGGTCGGCCCCAATTCTTCAAGTACGAGGCGTGCCCGGACCGCGGGAGGCATCTTTTCGACGTCTTTCTCCGGCTTCTTGGTGAGCGGCAGCTTTAAGTCCAGCCTCTGTATGATGTGGCCGTAGCCGTTCTTGATTAGGACGTTGGCTATCTGCCTGCTCCTCTGTATGTTCTTTATCCTTCGGGGGATCCTTTTCAGCATCTTCTTTTCCGGGCTCGCTTATTAGAATTTATTGTCGAGGGGGTTAATAAGACCCCTGAAAGCATTTATAGTAGTACTATGTAAAGAATATATGCAATTCCCGAGCGGGCTTTTGGATTACACGATGACCTACACCGATGCGTTCACGGCCGTATCCCAGCAGTTCAATGCTATCGTGGGCGCTGGCCTGTCGGCGGATCTCCTGCTTTTCATAGTCTCATGCTTTGTCCTGATAGTTTCGGCAGAGCTTCTGGTGAAGTCTCTGACGAAGATAGCCTTCTATTTCCGGTTGAGCGACTTTGTCGTGGGTTTCATGATTGTCGCGTTGGCGACATCCGTCCCGGAGCTTTTCGTCGGCGTGACTTCGGCCTTGAGCGGCCATGCGGAGCTGTCTCTCGGAAACGTCATCGGCTCCAACATAATCGACCTCACGCTGGTAGTGGGCATACTGGCCCTTCTAAGGAAAGGTGTCAGGGTCGAGACCAAGGCTGTCAGGACCGATACGCTTTACATGTTCCTTGTCTCAGCCCTGCCCCTGGTTCTCATGCTGACTGGCAAGAGTCTCGATAAGGTCGACGGCTACATACTATTGGGGGCGTTCTTCGTTTACGTCGTACGGCTGTTCTATCAGCAGGGGAAGTTTCGCGACGAGCAATATTCTTTGGACGTTTCTCAAGGCGAATTCATAGGGAGCCTGGCGGCCGCCGCAGTCGCCCTGGTATTGCTTCTTGTGAGCGCGGGCTATCTCGTGAGCGCGTCCGCGGGGCTTTCATCCGACCTCCTTTCCCCGCCGATACTGGTCGGATTATTTCTGATATCCATCGGGACGACCATGCCGGAGCTGATCTTCGGTTCGGGCGCGATCCTTCTCAGGCACAAGCATATGGCTTTCGGTGACATCATTGGAAGCGTTGTAGCGAACAACACCCTGGTTCTGGGCTTGGCGGTGCTTCTGAGCGACAAGCCCCTGGAGCCGAACATATTGATCTTCATGGTAAGCGCGTTTTTCATGGTCGTCGTCGCATTTTTGTTCACGACCTTCGTCGAGGTGGAGAAGCACATACTCTGGCAGGAAGGCCTTGCCCTCATACTGATGTACGTCATCTTCGTGATAATAGTGCTGAACATAAGGATGATGGAGATATCATACGGGATCCCGTAAATGTCTTTTTTCTGTTTTTTAAGCCATTGGGTGCAATAATATTAATCACAACTTTTAGAGAATACTGAAACTTGTAAAAATGGATTCCATCGAAAAAGACTTCATCGACTACTTCAACGCCTTCGGGAAATCGTTCGGATGGGGCGACATGCCGGCTACCGTTATCGCGATACTGTACATCGAACCCGAATCCGTGGCGATGGACGAGATCGCGAAAAGGACCGGATACAGCCTTGCCTCGATATCCAACATGATGAAGATGCTCGAGACCATGGGATTCGTGACCCGGATAAGGAAGCCCAAGACGCGCAAGGCATTCTTCTACATGGAGAAAGACATCATCAAGCTGAACAAGCAGAAGCTCGTCGTAGCATACGAATGCGGCGTCAAGCCCGCCAAGGAGATACTGCCCGCAATCATAGCAAAATACGAGACCAGAGCAGGAGACGAGCGAACCAAAAGGAAGCTTGAGATAGTGCGCGACTACCACCGGCAGATGCTTGAATTCGAGAAAATACTCGTGCACATGATAGAGGACGTCGAAAAAGTGTCTAAAACCAAAATAAAACCATTGAAAACGAAGTAATAACTTTAAAATGCCTCAGGAACCAGATTCGAACGGCCGGAAGGAGCCGGTCATAAGGCTCGAAGACGTCTGGAAGATCTATGTCATGGGAGACGTCGAAGTTCCTGCCCTGCAGGGCTTGAATCTTGACATATTTCCCGGCGAGTTCGTAGCCATTATGGGGCCCAGCGGCTCCGGCAAATCGACTGCAATGAACATGGTCGGATGCCTCGACGTCCCGACAAGGGGGCGCATCCTGCTCGCAGGCCAGGACATATCAAAGCTCACTGAAAGCGACCTCGCCCAGATAAGGGGCAAGAGGATCGGGTTCATTTTCCAGACCTTTAACCTGATGCCCGGACTTACGGCGCTAGAGAACGTGATGCTGCCGATGACCTTCCAGGGCGTGCACAAAGATTTGAGGGAGAAAAAGGCTAAAGAGCTCCTTGATTCCGTGGATCTCGGGCAGAGGCTGAACCACAAGCCCACCGAACTATCCGGAGGCCAGCAGCAGAGGGTTGCGATTGCGCGGTCTCTATCCAACGATCCTGAGGTCATCCTCGCGGATGAACCGACCGGGAACCTGGACCAGAAGACCGGCAGGGAGGTCATGCAGATGTTGTCGGATTTCCACTGCAAGGCAGGGAAGACGATAATCATGGTCACACACGACGCCAACGTCGCCAAATTCGCAGAAAGGATCGTGAACATCAAGGACGGGAAGATAACATCCATAGACGACAACCCCGGGCACGAGGCTTGCAAGAGGGAGCTGCAGGCAGAACACGACGAATCTAACGATCACAAAAAAACAAAAAAATCAAAGGAAAAATGAAAAACGGAAAAATCTTTAAGGGAATGGTTGTGCTGATGATATTAGCCTTTACCGCCTGGACGGCGTGCGCGCAGACTTTGCCGAGCGCGGCCTCTGCGTCGGCTACGGTCACGCCTACGAACATGGTCCTCGACTACGAACTGACACACGTCGACAGCAATCTCGGTCCCGGCGACTCCGGCATCCTCGTGGTCGTGATAAAGAACGTAGGAACCCAGGCTGCGGAGAACGTGCAGCTCTCCATCCCGGCAACAAGCGACGTCTCGGTAGACAAGAGATGGGACCTGGGCAGGATGGATCCTTTGACCTCGAAAAGCGTTTCGACGACGATAACGATATCGAAGGACGCCGCAATAGGGTTGCACACGGTGCCCGTAAAGATAAGTTTCGACGGCTACGATCAGGACGGGACGCGCAGAAATAACCAGCTCACATCATACGATCTGCCGATAAGGATATACGGCAACGCCAATTTCCAGCTGGCTGTTCAGCAGGTCCCTTTCTATAAGGATGTTAGCACGAAGCTGGTAATAACCGGCACCACCCAGTACGGGGCGAGAGACCTGTTCGCCACATTGATACCTGTGACCTCTGCGGGAGTTTCTTCTGCGACAGCAGCCTCGGCGGCTTCGACCCAGGCGGCTTGCGCTTCGATACTCGGCTCGTCTAGGACTTACCTAGGGAGCATAGGCAAGGGACAGAGCTTCGAATTAGATTACTTGATACAGCCCCACGACATAGGCGTATGCTCTTTCGGCCTACAGCTCGACTACTCGGACGTATCCGGGAACCCGCTGAAGGAGACGCTTCCGCTCGGGATAGACGTCCAGAGATACAACGTAGACTTTAAAGTAACGGACGTGTCTTTCGCAGGCGCCAGCCCGGGCTCCGTCGCCAACATAACAGTCAGCATCGAGAACGTCGGGAATTCCGAAGCAAAGGACGCAAGCGTGACACTTGATCTCAACACTCCTTTCACGGCCATAGGGTCGTCGGAGACATACGTGGGCCAGTTCGGCAGCAAGTCTTCGAAGGACCTGAACTTCCAGGCATCGGTCGACTCCGCGGCCAACATACAGGCCTACGACATCCCTCTGACGATCACTTATTACGACCTGGCCGGGACCCAGCATTCGATCCAGAAGTCGATAGGCCTGCAAGTGGACGGAAAGCCCGAGATCAAGGCGATCCTTGAAAGCACGTCCCTTTTCGGCCCGGGCTCGAAGGGCACAGTCACCGTGATGGTCGTCAACAAGGGATTCGCGCAGGTCAAGTTCCTGAACCTGAAAATGCTCCCGACCAAGGACTACGACGTGACGTCCGCCTCCGAGGCATACATCGGCAACCTTGATTCCGATTCGACCGACAGCCAGGACTTCACGATACAGCTGAATAACAACGTGTCGGCAGGGACGATCCCCATGCTCTTCCAGGTAACCTACAAGGAACAGAACAGCAACATCGACCACATAGACCCTGTGCAGCTGAACCTTAACGTGCTGTCGATCCAGGACTACACCCAGAAACAGCCTACCGGCAGCCCGTTGTCGCTGCTGCTATCCGGCGTCGGTATATTAGTCGGGTTGGTGGTAGCCTACATCGTTCTCTGGTTCCTGGCAAAGCTGATAGGCGTGATAACCGGATTTTTGGACAGGAAGCTTTTCAAGAGAAAGGGTTAAAGGCATCTCCTCTCTATTTTTCTATTTTTTATTCGAGGAAACATGTGGGAAGACTATTTCAAGCTGGCCCTGGAAGGGATAAGCAACAGGAAGCTTAGGACCGGGCTCACAATGCTCGGCGTGTTCATAGGGATCATGTCGGTCGTGACCCTGATATCCCTGGGACAAGGCCTGCAGCAGTACATCGACCTCGAGTTCTCGAAAGTAGGCGGCGACAGGATAAGCGTCACTCCCGGGGGCGGGGGTTTTTCTTCAGGCGCACCAGGGGGAAGCCTCAGTTCCGCGACGCTTGACAAGTCGGACCTGGACGCGGTCAAGAAAGTCCACGGGGTACAAATTGCATTAGGCCTGATCCTGAGCACCAAATCCGTCGAATACAACAAACAGAGCAAGTTGCTCTCTATCTACGGCGTTCCTACCGATTCCCAATATCTGCAATTTCTGAAGGACTCCGGGACCCAAGACGTTGATAAGGGTACTGTCCTGCGTAAGGGGGACAAGTACAAAGCCTTGGTGGGGCCGACCATTGGGTCTGATAATTTCAACAAAAACATAACCGTTGGAAGCAAGATAATTATAAACAACACGGAATTCGACGTTGTAGGAGTGCTCAAGGACTCCGGAAACCCTGTGCAGAACGGCAGGATAATAATACCTTTGGACACCGCGCAGACGCTGTTCAACACGACCAACTACGCCCAGATAACATTAAAGGTGCAGAAAGGATTCGCGCCCTCGGACGTTGCGAACAGCATAACTGAAAAGCTGCGCCAGAAAAGAGACGTCAAGAAAAACGAGGAAGACTTCTCGGTCCTGACCGCGGAAAGCATAGTTGCGGCGTTCAAAACGGTCTTCAACATAGTGACTTTGGTGCTGTCCGGGATAGCCGCCATATCGCTGTTCGTGGGCGCGGTCGGCATAATGACCACGATGTATACCTCCGTAATAGAACGTACCCGGCAGATAGGCGTGATGAAATCGATTGGAGCGCGCAACTCCGACATACTGATGATATTCATGATGGAATCAGGCATCCTGGGGATAGTGGGGGGAATAATAGGGCTAATACTAGGCTTCAGCCTAAGCGTAATAGGAGAGTACATAGTAAGGAAGGTCGGCGGAATACCTGAATACTCGCTTTACGCCGGACCAGACCTGATATTCGGTGCGCTATTGTTTTCCATAATCATTGGGCTTGCATCCGGATACTTCCCGGCGATAAGGGCCGCGAAGATGAAGCCGGTAGATGCATTACGGTATAGATAAAAGAAAATGTACGAGGACTTCCTTAAGATTTCGCTGAAGAGTATCCAGAACAAGGGCATAAGAAGCTGGCTCACAGTAATAGGGATAGTGATAGGGATATCTGCGATAGTGTCCCTCATATCGCTTGGGCAGGGCCTGCAGAACGCGATCAATCAGGAATTCTCCATACTCGGCCCCAATCTGATAATTATAATGCCCGGAGGCGGATTCGGGCCCGGGGGCGGGGCTACCACTCTATCAGACCATGACTTGCAGGTCGTGAAAGGCGTTCTTGGCGTTGACATGGCAGGAGGCTTCATTGGGAAAGTCGCCCCCACGAAATTCAGGGACAAATCGGTGTACTCGACAGTGATAGGATTAGACCCGGCAACACAGGACATTCTCCTCCAGGGAACCGGCATCAAGATAGAGAAAGGCCAGCAGAAATTCAAGACATCGGACACGGGAGTAGTTGCCATCGGCTACCAGCTATGGGGCACAGACAACGTGTTCAGCCAGCCCCTGCGGATAGGAGACAAGCTAACGATAAACGGCAAAAAGTTCACAGTAATCTCGTTCATAAGCAAGATCGGCAATAAGCAGCAGGATACCAGGATGTACATAACCCAAACGGACGAAAAAGACCTCTTCAACGTAAAAGACGACTACGCAGAAATAATGGTGCGGGTAAAGGACGGCTACGACGTAACGACTATCGCAAACAAGATAAAAGAGAAGATGAGGCTAGACCGCAACGAAAAAAAGGGAGCCGAAGACTTTATCGTGATAACGCTTAACCAGGTAATGACCGCAGTCGGCACGATAATCACGGCGGTACAGGCTATCGTCATAGGAATAGCGCTCAT
>CAIYYO010000175.1 GCA_903930485.1 Methanobacteriota archaeon | reverse complement strand
GGCACAACGCCAGCCGTGGCGCTGCCGACTCCAACGAAAGCATAAAGCAGACAGAACTGCCGGCAGCAATCGGGGGAACAGACAACATGCTGGAAGCACTGCAGTATCAGGTGGCTTCAACGCCGGCTCTCATCATAAATGGAGAAATTGCATTCATAGGAGAGATCCCAACAAAAGAAGAACTGATAAAAAAACTGAAAGAATGACCTGGTTTAGACATGAGCCTTCATAGGAGCCTGCAGGTCTATTATTTCCTTAATGAATGCTTCCTTGTCTATCCTTGTAGTTCCTGCCTCGGTTCTTACCGTGCCGTTGACTGTGCCGAATATCGTCAGCTTCCCTCCGTTGTTCACGACGTCTCCTTTGACGAATCCGAAGATATTAGCCTCTGATCCGCTCTCCAGCAGGACGTTTCCGATTATCATTCCCTGGTGGAGCAGTGTTCCGCCCGCGCATACGTGGACGTTCCCGTTTACTATGCTCTGTATATGCATGTCTTCTCTCACTATGATTTCTCCTCTTGCTCGTTCGCTTATTGTCCTCATTTTTCTTTCATCTCCAGGTAAGTGTTTTATTTCTCAAAGTATATGTTATGTAGGGTTTGGAATAGAAAAATCAACCATCTTTTCTGGCAATAGTTATATCTCAACAGCCTCGCCCAGCTTCGGCACGTCTGTTTTGTAGCCTTCTTTTTTAAGTTTTGCACGGAAGCCGTCTATTGAATCTTGTTCTCCATGTACTAGGAATATTCTCTTTGGTTTCTTCTTGAAGCCGTGCAGCCATCTAAGCAGGCCGTCCAGATCCGAGTGGGCAGAGAAGCTGTTTATCGCCCGTATGTCCGCTTTTACTGCGATGCTCATACCCATCATCCTGACCATCTTGGCTCCGTCGAGTATCTCCCTGCCAAGGGTTCCTTCCGCTTGGTACCCCACGAATAGGACCGTGTTCTTCGGGTTCCATAGCCCATGCCTGAGGTGATGCCTTATCCTCCCGCCAGTGGCCATGCCGTTTCCGGCGATTATTATGCATGGACCGGAATATTCGTTGATCTGCTTAGACTCCTCGACAGTGTTGCAATAAACAAGATTATTGAAGCCGAAGGGATCCTTGTATTTCAGGGCCTCGTTGTCGAAGTCTTCCCTGTGGCGGGTGAATATCTCGGTCGCCTTTATCGCCAGCGGGCTGTCCAGGAAGATTTTTTCGTTGGGCATGTCCCCGGAACGGAAAAGCTTGTTGAAAGAGTAAAGAAGCTCCTGCGTTCTCTCCACGGCAAATGATGGAATCATAAGTTTACCCCTTTTTTGGTATGTCTCTTTTACGACTGAAAGCAGCAAGTCCTCGCGCGTCTTTATGTCGTCGTGCAGCCTGTTCCCGTAAGTGGACTCAATAACAAGATAATCAGTCTCGTCTATGGTGGTTGGGTCCTGCACAATCGGCGCATCCCACTGGCCAAGGTCTCCGGAGAATACAGTCTTTTTTGTCTCTCCGTTTTCGGTTACATAGAGCTCTATTGAGGCCGAGCCGATAATGTGGCCGGCGTCTACGTAGCGGGCGCTTATGTTCTTGGTAACAGAGTAGGTGTGGTCGTATTCTACTTCTGAAAAGTACGGAAGAGTCGCAATGGCCTCCTGAACGTCGTAAAGTGGAGTACGCACTTCAAGGCCTTCGCGCATCCTCCTGCGGTTCTCTTCCTCTGTCTGAGTCTGCTGCACTTCGGCACTGTCTTCGAGCATTATCCTGCATAGGTCGATGGTCGCTGCTG
>CAIYYO010000174.1 GCA_903930485.1 Methanobacteriota archaeon | reverse complement strand
GTATTTTTCGGCCGACTCTCCTGCGGACGTAAACGGTGAACTAGCCTATGTAGGTTACAAAAACCAATCGGATGAGGCTAAGAACAAGGGTGTTGTCGTATGGAAAGGCGATGAAATATTTTGGTACGCGCATTTACCCAGTGGGGTGAACGGAAAACTCGCATACGTAGACGAAAGATACGAAGGCATTTACGGTGTCAGTGTCATATATGGCTCGGAAGATGACTGGAGAGACTATGCCAATATAGCGGATATCAAGTGGATCGGCGGCAAACTAGCCTACACGGCAACGGAAGACCTTGACAAGTATTTCCTGGTTTATGACGACAAAGAAGTCGGAAAAGAATATTATTACGTAAGAAGCCCAATGGAGTACAAAGGAAAGCTCCTCTACATCGCCACACTATCAGGTCCGGAATCGCCCAGTGAAGCTCTCATCTGGGACGGCAAAAAGATCACAGATGACTATTATGCCATTGTAAACGACCCGGTAATTATAAATGGAAAGCTTGTTTTTGCAGCCGAAAAGAACACTAATGGGGATTATAAATGGTATTGGGTTAAAGAAAAATAATCCCTTAAGAATTCAATACTGGCACGTGCCCTCTGCCTTGTGCTTTCTTATTATCCCTCTCGCGGCTAACAGTCCCGTGGCGGCCGCGTTGACGATGTCCCGGCTACACCCGGTGCCGTCCCCGGCTGCGAACAGATTCTTCATGCTGGTCTCCATGTTGCCGTCGACGGACGCCTGCGTGGCATAGAACTTGATCTCCGGCGCATAGAGGAGGGTTGAATCGGAAGCGACTCCGGGAATGACCTCGTTCAATTTCTCAAGGCCCTCCATCACGTCGGTCACTATCCTGTGCGGCAGCGCCATCGAGATGTCTCCCGGCGTGACGTCTTTCAGGCTGTTCTGGACCGCGTTCTCTAATATCATATTGGCGTGCGATCTTCTCCCCCTGCGCAGGTCGCCTATCCTTTGGATTATGGGCTTGCCTCCTCCGATGTTGGAGGCGAGTTTCGCTATCGAGCGGCCGTATTTTATCGTGTCCTCCACGGGCTCGGTGAGCGATATCCTTACAAGGAATGCGAAGTTGCTGTTCTGCGACTGCTTCTCCGACATGGAGTGGCCGTTTACTCCTATGAATCCGTCGTACTTCTCCTTCACTACATATCCTTCGTGGTTGGTGCAGAACGTGCGCACGAAGTCGTCGTAGGTCTTGGTCCTGATGTGGAACTTGGGGTCTCGGTTTATCTTAATGACCGGATCCATGATTATCGACGAAACCTCCACCCGCACGCCGACGTCGATGGGGCCGAACTTTGCCTTGATCTTGTGCCTGCTGGCAAGATCGTTGAACCACGGCGCTCCAACCCTTCCAGGCGCCACTATCACGTAGTTGGCCTTGATCTCTTTTCCGTCCTTGAGTTTGACGCCTGTGCAGACGCCGTTCTTTACGGTTATGTCCTCGACCATGGTCTGGAGCAGGAACTCTACGCCGTTCTTCCTTAGGTATTGCGCGAATTTCTCTATCAATATCGGCGTCTTGTCCGTGCCTATGTGCCTCTGCCTGATCTCTATGAATTTGATACCGACGGACGCAGCCCTCCGCTTGAGGTCGAGTATGCCCTCCAGATCGGTTCCGTACATCTTAGTCGGTCCGCCGAATTTCAGGAAGACCTTGTCCACCTCTTCAACGAGTTCGACGGCTTTGTGCTCGTCTTTGGTGAAATCCATAAGGTTCCCGCCGATGTCGTAACGCAAATTCAAAGTTCCGTCAGAGTACGTCCCGGAGCCGCCTACGCCGCACATGATGCTGCACGGCGTGCATTTGGCGCACTGGATGGTCTCCTTCATCTGGCAATGCCTGTTCCTGATGTCTTTGCCTTCGTCTATGATTAGAATCGAGAGGTCTTTTTCCTTAAGCAGCTCGTATGCAGCGAACATGCCCGCAGGCCCTGCGCCGATAATCACGACATCGTAGTTTTGCTTCGCCATTTTGGTCCCATATATAATGGGAAGAGGGGGTATAAAACTAGTTACGGGGAATTCTATTTACAACTGAACTGGTCCGCGCAACCCGCCGCAGTACAGTCTTTCTGTTTCGCGTCGCAGTTTTCCTTGCCGTCTGTGCTGCATGCATAATAGTACTGCCTGAATTTTCCGTCCGCGTCTTTTCTGCAGACGAAGAGCCATGGGTCGTAGTTACTGTTCGCTCCCTTGCACCCGTACGGGCCGTCGACGGCTGAGAGGATGGCGCATTTCTGCGTTGGCGGGTTCGGCGTGGGCCCAGGAGTGCTCTTTATGCATTCGCACTGGAAGCGCATGCTGCTTACGAGGACGAGGTTCACTGCCGGTATCGCTATCATGATGATGACGAGCCCTACTATGGCGCTTACGAGCGTCGTTCTTGCGCCTGCACGGGCCGTCGGGTCGTCTCCGGACGTAAGGTATTTGATGCCGCCGTATGCTATTACGAGGACTGCGACCGCCGGGGCTATCGCCTCCAGTATGCAGATGAAGTTGCACAAGACCTTGTTCATGTCCTGGGCCGACGTAAGGCCTTTGAAGCATCCGCATTTTACCTGTCCAAGTATCGGGATGTTGTCTACGAGGAGGTTTACGATCGCTACCGATATCATGACGATTATTAGGCCGACTAATGCATTCACTATTATGCTTTTAGCGGCGCCTCTAGCGCCCGGGTCTTCTGCCGAGGCCACGTATTTCGCGCCGCCGTAGATCAGAACGAGGGCGCATAGTGCCGGCGCTATGTACGAGAACAGGCATATCAGGTTGCAGAGAGTCTTTTCGAGCATGTCGACGCCTCCGGTTATGCAGCCGCATTTCACCTGGTCGAGGGGCACTATGCCTTTTATTAGGACGTTCACGACGGCTACAGATATCATTACTATCATTAGCCCGACTACCGCGTTCACCATGATGCTGCGGGCTTTGCTGCGGGCGCCGGGGTCTTCTTCAGACGTTAGATACCTCAGGCCTCCGTAGATAAGGACAAGGACGCACGCTGCCGGGGCTACTGTCAGAAGAAGGCATATAAAGTTGCAAAACAACGTTATCATCTGGTCGGTCAAGGTCGTGTCTATGTTGCAGTCGCAGGAGACCTGGCCTGAAACGTTCATAAGGACCAGGTTGGATATGGGTATTGCCAGCATTACCAAGACGAGGCCTATGATAGCATTAATTATGGTGCTCCTCGCCCCGGCCCGGGCCGACGGGTCGTCTCCGGACGTCAGGTATCTGATGCCTCCGTAGATGAGGATGAGGGCGCATAAGGAGGGAGCTATTATCTCTGCGACGCAGATAAGGTTGCAGAAGGATTTGTTGATGTTCTCAAAGGGCGCCTTTATGAGGTCGCAGGAAAATCCTGGAGCTATATTCTGGATGATGAAATTCAGGGCCGGGATGGCTATGAGAACTATTATAAGGCCTGTCAGTATGTTCATTATCAGGCCGCGTACTTCGCTCCTGGACTCCGCGTCGCTTGAGACAAGGTATCTGACTCCGGCGATTATCAGGACAAGCGTCGCGATGGCGCCGACAACAATTAGTATGACTTCGGCGGCCAGGCAGAGGAACTTGTTGATCGCCGCTATCAGCTCATTAGCTTCCGGCGAGAGTGTGAAGCCGTTCGTTGTTGGCGTTGTGGTAGGGGTGGACTGCGCCGATGCGAGGGTTATGCAGGATATGAGCAGGAATGCGAGCAGTACATGAAAGAGCCGTTTCATCATTTAAGCATAAGGAGGAGGTTATATATATTCTTTTATAATCATACTTTCGGGATCGTTATCTTTCCTGACTCGTCTCCTACCTGCTCGGTCTGTCCGCCGGCGTGGAGGTACGCTGTCAGCGCGCAGAACAGGGCGTCTAATTCGTCTCTTGAAAGTATCCTTTTCTGTATGTCTCCCGCGAGGTCGAATTCCATCAGTTTTTTCTGCGCCGCCCGCTCGTCTTTTTCATAGAATCCGAGTATTTTCGCAGAAGCGGTCGCATAGACTTCTATGACCTTGTGGCCTTTTTTTCCAAGTTCTTTTGCCAGATTGGTCCCTCTCTTGGCAAGGACTTCCATTCCCGGAAGGGTTGCTGGCAACGCCCCGTACTCGCGCAGGTCTTCGTCGCATTTCCTGTTGACTCCGGCGTATGTCAGGGGCGCATCAATAGCTACGATGGCCTGGCCGGTTTTTCCTATCTTATCTATAAGCTCGGCGTCAGAATGCAGTATCGAGGCGGATATGGTGCGCCCATCCCCGTTTATTACGAGTATGCAGAATCCTGTGTCGTTCTTCGGGTTGCCGGCCAGGTCGATGCCGACGTATTTCATTTACTTCTTCTTTTCTTCGGTCGGCATCTTCCGGAATTCAGTGTAGCCGCATTTCCCGCACGAGTCCCTTGTCGCGTGATGGCCCAGGAATACTCCGTCTCCGCATTTAGGGCAGCTTTTTCTCTTCTTTTTCGCCTTGTCTGCGGTCAATTCGTAGAGCTTCCACTTCTGCGAGATCTTCTTTTTGCCTTTGGCGACCGGTTTCTTGTCTACCTTGGGCTTAGGTTTAGCTTCTGCCGGCTTCGCGGCTTCTATTGGCGCAGCTGGCGCCGCGGGCGCAGCCGATGTTTTGGGTTTGCCTTTATCTTCTGCCATCTTTTTTATCCCTCAAATTCTACTTCTTCTCCTCTTTCTTCGGTGCGGGAGGCGCAGGTGCTTGTGCGGCAGCGGGTGCCGCTGCTGTGGCATCTTTAGGCTCCTCCTTTACTCCGAAGTTCTTCTTGATCCTGAATTTCGGCTCAACGCTCATTGATTTCTCGTCCTTGTAGACCTTCGCGTATCCTTTAAGGCTTTTCTTTCCGAATGCGGGCATCATGCTGTCCACGACAGTCAGCTTATCGCTGGCGTGCAGGCTGCCTACGAGTTCTTTGCGTACGTCTTTTATGTTCGGGGTGCCGCCTTCGAAAACCACCTTGAAATTAATCTCTTTCCTGTTGAGCAGATGGTTCTCTTTCTCCTTCAATACCTCTATTTTCATTTTACACTCATCTCGTCAAGTATTTTTTCGACCTTGTTTTTTGTTGATTTATCGACATTGACCAGAACTATCCCCTGATCCGGCTGTCCGTACAAGACGATCCATCCCGCCGGGGCCTTTTCGATCGCCGCCAGGGTGAGGAGATCCTCCTCGCCCGAGACGAATATCTTCGTCCTTTTCCCGGACTTGACGGCCTTTTCTATCGCATCCGACGCGTCTTCGGTTATCGATCCCGCGGGATTGTTTACCTTGATCTCTGCCGCATTGTATCCTTTTATCCCGGAAAGTATCCCTATGTCCTGCCTCTTGGTCTTGCCGTCGTAGATGCATATGTCAGGCGAGACGCCCATCGTTATCAGGGCGTCAGTGACCTTGTCTCCGACGGATATGATATATGCG
>CAIYYO010000173.1 GCA_903930485.1 Methanobacteriota archaeon | reverse complement strand
GATACAGTCTTGACTGCTTGATTGTCTGTTTCGTCTATTTCGGCAATCGTGTTGTAATAATCAACAACCACCTTGATCGCATGTTCGCCCGGGGGCGTCGCCTTCCAGCTTATAGTTTTCATGACCGAAGCCCCTTCTGCCAGGGAGCCGACAAGCTCGTTGCCTATTTCTTTTGTGCCGTCAAAGAATTTTATCGTAAACGGCCCAGCATCGCCCTGTCCGGCATTCCATACTCTGGCAGAGATACTGGCATCTGAACCATTCAAAAGATTTGTAGAAAAAAAAACCTCGTCCGCGCTCATCGACAGGTCCTTGCCCGAAGCTTTTACTGCGAGGTCTCCTTGTCCTGAAAGCGTCATATAGAGCATGCCTGAAGAGTAATAATATTGGACATCTCGCCCGTTGTATTTTACCGAGGCGATTCCGGCCAGCGGAGTAAAACCTGTCGCGATCACGACTTCATAGGGGCCTGAGCCTGAGACCTGGCCGGAGACGTTTTTCGGCGAGTACTTTAATGATGCGACGACTTTTTTGCTGGAGTTGAACCGCAATGTTCCGTCGTAGGTTAGCTGGCTGCCAGCGTCGATGAACAACTGGCTCAAGCCGCCGTCTTCCGTCTTTACGTAAGCCGCCTGCGCATCGGTCGAAAGCTTGTCTGCCGTGACGAGGGCTCCTGCACCGTTGTAGACTATCGCTTCCGTCGCGCCTTCGGATATCTTCATGGCGTTTCCTTCTCCGCCGTTTACCGTGACCGGGGTGAAAGTTTTTGCGTTCTCTGCGGCATATCTCGTATCTACCGCCGTTATCCTGTAGAGGGCGCCCGACGTCGCGGATTTGTAGCGTATTATCGGATGGTCTACTTCGCTGCTGAGGTCGAAGCCGCCGACGCGCGTCCAGTATTTTTCAACCGTTATTCGGGATGACGGGTCAGAGTACAGGTCCGTGATCAGTGGCTGGCCTGCTACGTTGGTTGTTTTCCAGGTTATCTTGGAGCCGGTTGCGATGTCGGTCTCGGCATTGTATGGCAGGCCGACCCAGTTCACGTTCGAGCCTTCGACCGCCAGGTCGCCGTAGACGGCACCCACGCTCGTGCCGCTCTTCGTCTCGCCATGTTTGAAGCTTGTCAGTTGGAACAGTGTGTCCATCTTTCTCTGGACTTTATTGTCGACCCTGTCTAGGACAATGAAATATTCTTTGTCAGGGAAAAGGATCGACCGGTCCCATGGCAGCGGGTCTATGGTGTCTGATTCGTCATCTACGGTCCTTTCGCCTTTTGCGTCTGTCTTTTCCAGCAGGGTCGTGTTTATTTCCGCGCGGCAGTATTCGAATGATGGGTCCTGCATGCAGTACACCGATGCGTTGGAGTATAATGAGTTTGCCAGTCCTTTGGAAGATGCAGCCATGTTGGAGGATGCGTCTTTCGATACCATTACGAGGTTATGTCCTTTGCCGAATATCGGACCGTATCCGCCGGTGACCCTGTATTTCACTTCGCCCGAGTCTCCGAGGATGTAGTCGCCTTTATTGTAGTATTCGAAGGACATCTGGTCGTCGTGGAACAGGAACCGGTTCTCGGTGCCTGCGGACTTGAAGGTCGTGAACGAGAGCCATGCGCTCATGTCGGACCGGTCCTGCCTGAATACCTGGTAGTCGGTGTTTGAAAAAACGGATGTTTGCTGCGGCACGGCATATTGTATCCCGGAATAGTCTCCGTATGTGGCATATGCGATTTCGACGCCCGGGTGTCCGTCTCCCACGTCCCCGAAGGTCCTGGTGAACGGCAGGGTGTTGTCGTCTGTTATCTCGTTATAGTATTTCCACATGTAGCTCCGGTCTGTGTCATTCAGCAGGTTTATCCAGTATCTGGCGTCGTCCCATTTCACGTTGCCGCCTGAGGCCTTGTTCGTGTCGTATCCGTTGGGCAGGAAGTAATAAAGCGGCGCAGTGACCCATTTGCGGATTATCGGATAGCGGTCGAGCATGTTGGAATGATAGTAGTGGCTGTAGGCCTGCGCAAGGCTCATGAGCTCGCCGGAATAGTATCCCCTGTAGTCGCCTGCGACGAGGTCTACGCCCTGCGAGTTTATGCAGGTGTTGAACATCGAATCCCAGCCTGCCCAGGCGTGCAGGGTGTCTTTGACGAACAAGTCGTACGTGCCTGCGTGCAGCCAGTTTTCAGGAGTCGAGCCGTGCGGCAGGGTATCGCTTGAATAATCGTCGAGGAGCATCCCGGCTATTCCCAAGACAGCGTAAGCCCTTATGTGGTAGTCGACGCATTCTATGTCGTCGGTATATTGTCCGTCGTAGTGGTTCACATCGTAGTAGACTTCGTCTGCGAGCTCTGCTATCTTGTTTCTGACAGTGATGTCTTCCGAGTCGCTCAGGTAGGGCTGCAGGAAGTCGTATGCGTAGACCATGTCATGGAGTTCGAGCACCCTCTCAGGATCCCTTCCCTCGCCGGGTGTCCTCGTGAATTCCACAGTCGCTTTCTTTGCGTATTCAAGCGAATCCTGCGAACCCGTGAGGTAATAATCCATCACCCCTGCAACCTTGTCGTCGGTCCGGCCGTTGTGGGCATAGGACGCCCAGGTCTTAAAGGGCTCCTGGGACTGGTGCTGATAGCCGTATGTATCCTTTATGTCGTCGAAGAGGAGGGAGGGATAGTTTTTTATCCTTGTTTCTATAACGGCCGAGACGCTGCTTACGCCGGAGGTCCTTGAATTGAAATTGAGAATGAATCGCCTTGATTTGTTCTCCTGAGCCGTTCGAGTAATGGTTATATGGATCGTGTCGGTCCCCTGAAAATTCCTCCAGGCGCTTTTGTCGGCGTAAAGCTTGGTCCCAGGGTAGTCAGTCCACGCAAGGTCGATATCTGCGGGCCCGGATACGGTGAGCTGGATCGTCGCCGTCTGCGCCAGGTTTCCGGCCATGTCGACGACCAGGGGGTCCGGAGACGCGCTGATCCCTGCCCGGGCGAGACAGGCCGTATTCACTATAAAGAGCATCATTGCCATGGCGGCAACTAGGGTATCCGTCCTGTTTTGGTTAAACATAACACTTATTTGTACCTGTTTTATATATAGATTTGACGTATATTAGACAAAATCGGGGATATTATTCATGTTATTTTTTAATTTGAACTCCAATATTTATTAACCAACCATGCATATCAAAAAAAGAGACGGACTGATAATTTTTCTAGTACTCTTATCCCTCATCCTGCCCTCTAGCGCATACGGCGAAGAATCCTGCACTCAAAGTGATATCCTGCAGATAATACAAAACTGGAGCCTGGGCAATGCCTCTATTCAGGAAGTCTTGTCAGCGATAGAGCTGTGGTCTCAAAACAAGCCCTGCAAGGCGATGGGCACGATCGATGCCACCATAACGGCAGGTCCGGACGTATTCTCCGGGCAGATGGTGGAGCTGCGTTCAATGGATGGGCAGCTCATCGAGAGAAGCGAGACAAGCAAAACAGGTGAAGTATGCTGGTCCGAGCCGAAAAGAGAGGATTACGTGATATACGTCCCGGAAACACTCTACACAAACGCGGGAGATAAAGAGATAATCAATGACGGAACGCCCGTAACCATCCGAGTAATCTATAAACCGACCTACCCCCTCCATGTAACCGCCTACGATGCGGCCGGAAACATAGTCGAATCCCTTGACACCGAACTCATATTGGGAGGGGAATTGATGGAAACAGTCACTGTGAAAGGCAATGAATACACTTATAACACTATCCCTGGGACATACACAGTCTATGCGTCCGCCCAGGGATACGATCCGCAGGAGAAGATAGTCGCATTAGGGCTGACAGGGGCTGATGTGAGCTTCAATCTACAACGAAGCCTGGGCCTTTAATCGCGCCGGTACTAAATAGAGCATCTCTGCGGGTGCGGAAAAGATTAATTCTGCCGGCCTGGACGAGTCATTGGACCTATTTTATAAATAGATTTGGCATTTATTAGACAAAATCAGGGATATTATCCATGTTATTTTTTAATTTGAACTCCAATATTTATCCACATATTATGTTATTTATAATTAATTATCATACAAAATGCGGTATTTTAAGGATTTTTTGAACGTTTTGAAGAGGGAGGAGAAGTTCCTGGCCCTGCTTATCATCACGACCCTCGTATTTGCATATCTCGCCCCAGTATACCTGATGCCAAGGCCCTTCGATACCGACGCATACACGCATTTGGTATACACCGGCCACATAAAAAGCACAGACTCCTTATACGACTTCTACCAGCTTCTGCAGAAAAAGAACTCCCAGAACGAACTGGAATACAGCGGCTATTTCAACTATCCCTTCGGCCTCTGGCTGTTCGGCTCCCTGGTTTCAAAGATGACCGGCATAGAGCCCTTTGACCTGTCGTACACCCTTCCGCTGCTCATCCTTGCAGTCACGATACTGATCTTCTATGTCTACTCTAGGACCTTCCTGGCCGGTAAGGGTCAAAAGTTGCTTGCCGTACTGTTCCTCCTGTCCATGCCCATCGTCTCCACGTTCCTGCTGTCATACAGGCCCTCAGTATTCGTCCTGCCGCCGATTCTTTGCGCCCTGTACCTCTCGATGAAGCCCATGAAAAAGGGAGACATATTCAGGAACCTGCTGGTGATAGGCGTATCGCTCTACATGATATGCATGTCGCACACCGGCTCTTACATGTTCAT
>CAIYYO010000172.1 GCA_903930485.1 Methanobacteriota archaeon | reverse complement strand
AGCGAGGCGTTTGGATAGTGCCCCGAACCTTGTCTCAAGTCCGGTTTTAACAACAATACCCAGTGCTGTTCCGCTTATCACGCTTGAGCCCATAAAAGCGATATTCGTCAGAACGGAAGGGGAAAGACTTTTGGGGGTAATCGGCTCGGCCGTTTTTTCCACCGGAAACGATTCGCCGGTTAGGGACGACTGGTTAATAAACAGGTCCTTGCACGAAATAATCCGCAGGTCTGCGGGCACCATGTCTCCGGCCGATAGCTCGACGACGTCGCCGGGCACGAGTTCCTTGATGTCCTTTTCAACCAGTTTTCCGCCTCGGTAGACCGACGCCTTGGTATGGACCATCTGCCGCAGCTTCTCGGCCTCCTTTCCTGCACGGAATTCCTGCATGAACGAGAGGAAGACGCTCACGACGGCCATGAGCGAGACGAAGGCCGCATCGATCTTTTCCCCGAAATATGTCGAGACGCCGGCTATTATCAGCAGCACGACGACCAGGGGGTTCATGAATTTAGACAGTATCTGGAGGGCTACGCTCGTCCTTTTGCCCGTCGACACCTGGTTCAGGCAGTATTCCCGCAGCCTTCTCTCCGCCTGCCTTACGGTCAGGCCCTCCTCCGAGGTCTTGAATCTAAGGAACAGGACCTCCTTCTTCGAGCCCACGTAGTCGAAATCCCATTCCTGCGACCGATCCTCGCTCACGAACTTTTCCATGTGTATCCGGTACTCTGATCTTTTAATCTAATATAAGAAAGAGGGTATAAGAACGTTTTAAAGCAATAGAGGCCACGCCACGCGCTGCGCGCGCTTATTACTCGATGACGTGGTGGGTCAGGTTCATCACGTCCCTGTAGGGTATGACTCCCACCATCCTCTGGTCCGCTTCCGTCACCGGGATCGCCCGGAAGTCGTATCTGTCGAATATCTCTTCCGCGTCCCTGAGGTTGCTGTCGGGCTTCAGTGTTATCACGTTCGCTATCATGACGTCTTTGAGCATGGCGTCTCCGCTGGCCTGTAGGAGTTCTTTTATGTCTATGACTCCGAGGAGTTTGTCTTTTTCATCCGCGATGTACAGATACATTATGACGTCTTTGCCTTTCGCCAGGAGGTGGTAGTCCTTCTGGGCCTGAGCGACCGTGGTGTCAGGGAGGAATTTCAGGAATTTCTGCGTAGTATAATTGAGTATCTTCTCCTCGTGCTTTTCGATGAGTGCCTGTATCTTCCTCGCGCTGTCTTCCTTCAGGGACTTGAGCAAAGTGTTTGCGTCCGAGTAGGGCAGGACCGCGAGTATGTCGGCGGCCTGGCCGGGCGTCATACCATTCAACAGCTGCAGGACCTTCTCCTTTTTCAGTGATGCGATAAGCTCTCTCTGGACGTTGGGGTCGATCTCTTCAAGTGTGTGCGAGGCCTTCTCGGCGTCGAGCTGGTTGAATACGATGGTCCTCTGCTCCGGGTCCAGCTCCTCGAGGATGTCTGCAAGGTCTACCGGGTGTATCTCGGAGAGCTTTTCTTTCAGTATGTTGAGCCTGACCTCTCCGCGGAAGCTGCCTATCTGCGTGGGCAGGGGCTGTATGTATTTCCAGGAGATGGTCTCGTCCTTTATCTTGTCTGCGAGGCCGTAAATGAAATTCGCGAGCACTCGCAGGTGCATCCGGCGCAGGAGGCCGTATCTGCTCAAATCGACGTCGCTTACGTACAGTTTCCCGTTACGCAGGACCAGCTTGACGTCGTACACGACCTCAACTTCCCGGTCTTCGATGTCCAGCACCTTCTTGTCAAGGACATGGTCCCTGAGCAGGACGGCTTCCGGTTTCGGCGCGCCCTCGTATTTCTCGACCGATTCAAGGTCGGCCGTGATGCCTGACTCGGTTATCGATGATACTTTTTCCCACGGTATCAGGAGAGAAGGGTTCCCGAAAGACCTGGTGACGTACAGTTGCGTTACCTCCGGGACCCGGCCGCTTTCCACGATAACTATGTCCGAGAGCTTGCCTAACTTCTTCCCTTTGGATACGACCTTGCTCCCGAGTATCTCGGAAAGGAAGTAAACCCTGTCTTTCCCGTTCCCGTATTTCCCTAACGCGTCGTCCATGCTCTCGCTATTTCAGCATCGTGAAGAATTTATAGGCCAGTAATAATACGAGCAGGAGCAGATAAACCCGGAGCAGCAGGAGCGCAGTCTTAACGTTCCGGGTCATCTTTATCTGCGGCGTCGCGTATTTCCTGTTTATTTCGTCTATCATGGCGAACCTTCTTTTGATGAATGCCGCGACTTTTTCGGCCGTTGATCGTTCTGTTTGCTCCATTTTTTTTATCGCGCTATTTGAACAGTCCCGGGAAAAGGGTGGAGACCGCATAAAGCGTTGAAAGTATGATGATGACCCCGACGATGGCCCAGGTTATCGCGTTCTGCAGAGGCGTGTTCTTGTACTTGCCCATCGTCTCCTCGTTGTTCAGCAGGAGTATCAGGAATACGAGAGCCGCCGGCAGAAGCGTCACCGCGATGACCTGGACGAAGAGCGTTATCAGTACGAGGGGCGCGCCGGGTATGAGGACGACCAGTCCCGCGGTAACGAGTGTGAAAAAGTAGATCGCATAGAACCAGGGCGCCTCCTTGATCCTGTTGTTGAGCGAGTGAGCCCATCCGAAGACTTCGCCGAAGGCCCAGGAGCTTGCGAGCGAGATGCATATGGCGCCCAGGAATCCGGCATTGAAGAGGCCTATCGCAAGAAGCGTGCCCAGGAACTGGTTGGTGGACATCAGGACCTGCGCGGCCTGAGCGGCGCTCTCTATGTCCATCCCGTGCAATACCGTGCCAGTGACGATGACCACGAATACGGCAACAAGGACCGTAAAGAACGAGCCGATGAAAGTATCGAGACGGCCCCATGGGATGTCCTTCTCCTTCATGCCCTTGTCCACCACAGCGCTCTGCTGGAAGAAGACCATCCACGGCGCTATCGTCGTCCCAATGTTGGCCATCAAGAAAAAGAAGAAATCAGCATTAAAGCCGCCCGGTATGTTGGGAACTATCCCCTGCTCGAGGATGCTCGAGACCGAGGGATGGACCAGGAAGGCCGCAGGGATGTATATCACGTTCAGTGCGCAGAACAGGAAGGCGATCTTCTCCCATGTCCAGTACCTGCCCTGGAGGATCATCGCGGCCATGACGATGCACACCACGATAACGGTCACGAACGGCGGGACACCGAATATGTGCAACGCTGCGGTCATGCCGATGAATTCTGTGACGAGCGTGAGCCAGTTGACGAGTAACAGGTCCAGCAGCGAGAACCATCCCCAGAAGGAGCCGAATCCGTGGAATATCGCTTCCGCGTGGCCCCTTTTCGTGACCGTGCCGAGACGGACCGTCATCTCCTGGACGAAGTATGCGACTGGAAGCAGGAGCAGGAGGAACCAGATAAGGTTGTAGCCGTACTTCGCGCCAGTGGCGGCGTAAGTCGTTATCCCGCCTGCGTCGTTGTCCGCGAGCATGACGATGATCCCCGGCCCTGCGAGGACGAGGTAGAGCTTGAACGCTTTGACGACCCTCCTGTACTTGTAGAATATGCTTGAAGAGAAACTCAGGCGCTCCATTTTTTTACGGCAGGATCGTTATTTTTTTCTTTATTCCCACCTCATATCCTTCAGTTTTTTTTCGGGCTGTAAAAGGGTATGCAGTAATGTTCCAATAATCTATGAAATAAGGATTATGGGTTAAAAAGGCGTGCAGAGAATGGTAAAAATCTTGAAAGGCATATAGGAGTGTACTGAAGGAAAACCTGGGAAGAAGACTTATAAGATCACTCCAAAGGGTGAGGAATTCCTGCTAGAAGTAAAAGGACGGCTGCTGTCGCTGGTGGAGAATATTACTATCAAGGCAGACAAAGGATAGGCGCTATATGTCCCTCCGGTGGGGTTTTGCATGTGAAGCGGCTCATATTTCCCGTAATGTTCCGGATTTTACGCAGAGCGTTTTTAAATATCCACCTCTTATATAATGGTTAATATGTGGCGAGAATACTCTCTTTTGCTTGTGGTCGTCGTTTTCACGGCCGGCTGCGTGACTGAGCCGCAGAAAAAGGCCGATCTGGAACTGGAAACTAGTGGCATAGAAGGCAACAGCAGCATAATGACTCCCACCCAGATTTGTGATGCTGCAAATTTTATCAATGTGACCAGGGCAGATGTACTTAATAAGACCCGAGTAGCGCCGCATCAGCTGTCAAGGTTTAAAGAGCAGGCAGAGAAGGACTTCCTTAAAAATGTTGGAAACTGGACTTTCTTGAACGTTGACACTGTTACAGATAGTATCCCTGCTTTTGCAAATCGTATCCCTGCTGGCGGACCACGCAGTTGCTGGGTTATCAGTACATTCTATTACCTGGCACCTAAGCGGGTCGCTGACAGGGTCATTCCGGTAAAATTGGGAATATCCTACTACTCAGGCGATCTGTCTTTGGGCGATGAGAACGTATCAGGTCCATACCCCGGCGAAGTAGACCTTGCAATAGACGAGGGACTGAATCGGATCAGCCAGGATAAAATACTCCTTGAGTTGATTAATGGCGGGCCGCTAAACGCTTCTTATGATTTCGAGTACGATCGTCTCTGCATGGCAAACGAAGAATTGAGTGTATGTTATCGGTTCGGCCGGGGCAAAGACAGGGGATCTTATCCCCCTAACAGGGAGTTTATTATCGAAGCCACCATCCCTTTTGGCTATGAGGGACTAAATGGATTCACCTTAGCAAGGGAAAAATTCAAAGAAGCCCTT
>CAIYYO010000171.1 GCA_903930485.1 Methanobacteriota archaeon | reverse complement strand
GATCGCTTCATACAACGTAGGCATCGACAAGATAGGATATGCCGTGATCAATCCCTGGCCGACTTATTTTTCGTCGGATACTAAAGTCCCTGAAGGCGACGTGGCCTTGGGCAGCGGGAACTTCTTCATAGTCTGGTACGAGGGGAGCGCTGTTTACGGCATCGTCTACGACCTCAAGGGAAAAGTCGTGAAAAACAAGTTCACGGTAAAAGACGGCATCACGGATAAATGCGTTTTCACCTCCATGGACACTAAAAAAGACGGCACCAACGAGTACATCAACCCGGAGATAGAGGCAGGGAGCAAATATTTCATCGTGGCCTTCAGGGACAAGCTGGAATTGTACGACCTCAAGTCTTTGGCCTTCGCGAGCGAGAAGTCTACGGGGACATACAAGCCGGACCCGGATTCCGGAGGGACAGATGAAGCCTTCTCCTGCGCCCACGACATGGTCTACGGCGGCGGGAAATACCTTGCGGCCGTGAACAGCGAAGGGGTGTTCTTCAACGAAGACGGAGACCAGGTCGGGAGCGGGACCTTCGGAGGCCACGGAGACCAATTCACCTCGCTCGCATACGGCAACAGCATGTTCGTAGGCATCGTAGCCATACACACCTCGGACGACGGGATCGGAGCGTCTTTCATGGACTCGACCGGGAAGCACCTGATAGACACACTGCCTCTGGTCATGGCCGAGTCGCCGGGGTGGGCGGCGTACGACTGGTAGATAAACTTTTAAAGAAACATCCAGTAATACTTAAATGATGACGGAAAACAAGAACTTAATCTTTTTATTCCTGCTTGAGGCTCTTGCGTTTGCAGTTTATGCCCAGGGAAACTCGTCGACGCCTCTGAGCTTCATCGGCTGGCGCATGGAAGACGCCGTAAGGCTCGTCCTGTGCGCGCTGTGGGCTCTTGCCACGACCATCCTCGCCCTGCTCGTCGTCGTCTCGGGCCTGAAATATCTGACCAGCGAAGACTCAGAGCGCAAAGGCGCGGCCAAGAAGACGATCGTCCAGGGCCTCATCGCATTCATACTGGTCGTCGTCGCCTGCCCTACTGTGAATTACATCGTACACGGCTCGGACGTGAAGGAATTCAAATGCGACTGCATCAGGACTGTTCCGCCGACGACCACGACCTCTACCACGACAACAACGTGGACTTTCGTCACAGTCACTACCGTCACGACGACTACGACCACGACCAGCACGACCTCCACCATCTGGTATCCGAAAAGCGGGGGCGGAAGATTCCTCCTGGTCGGGGAATGCGTTTACGGATACGGTCCTCACAGGGAAGGAGATTTTTCCGGCGTCATATTCAATATGGACGGTACCATACACAAAGACGATTTCCTAATAGATTCAGACCAGTATGACCCCGCCGCCCTCGCCGTGGGCCCGAACCGCTTCTTCGTCGCCTACGGGTCTAACGCGGTCGTGCTGGACTGGGAGGGTGCGACGGTCAAGGCAAAATACTCCACCAGAAGCGGATATTATCCGGTAAAAGCCATACAGACCGGCAACAATTTTTACCTGCTCCTGTCCCCCAAAGAAGGAAGCGGAGGATGCACGTTACAGGAATACAGCCTTCAAGGCGACCTGGAGAACGCTTACAGCATAGACATCGGAAACATAAGCCATACGATCTCAGATCCGCAATGGAGTAAAACTTATTTCTCCGAAGGGGATATGGCCTTCGCAAACGGCAATTTGTTCATAACATGGCCTGAATACACGTCAGAGTTGAACGAGTATGGTCTTCCGACAGAAGTGCATGGAAAGGTATACGGCATGTTATACGATCTTTCAGGGAAAAAAGTAAAAGACAGATTCGTGATAACCTCTTTCAATGAAACGAGCGATAATACAGGTTTCTTCGGCTGTTACTATATACTTCCCTTCGAAAATGCGGAAGTAGAGCCAGGTGCTAAATACTTCCTGGTTGCTTTCGGTAAAAAGATATTTTTATTCGACTTTAACGGGCAACTCAAAGGAGAGAAGGAATCAAGCCTTGTCTGCGCCCACGACCTCATATACGGCGACGGAAAATTCCTCGAAGTAAAGGATAACGACGCACAATACTACAACGATGACGGAAACGACGCCGGTACCGGAACCTTCGGGGGGCATGGAGACGTTCCAACCTCCCTGGCGTACGGTAACAAGATGTTCGTAGGCGTCGTAGCCATACACGAGGGCACAGGAGACGGCATCGGAGCTTCCTTCATGGACTACAACGGACAGCACCTAATAGATACCCTGCCTCTTTTGATGGCCGAGTCGCCGGGGTGGGCTGCGTACGACTGGTGAGACAATGAAAAGATTTATATAGTCGCCGCAATATATTCATTAAACAGATATGAAAAAACCGGTTTTGATATCCCTGGCTGCATTCATCATCCTCTTAACAGGAGTATCGCATGCCGCCTACGGACCTATTCCCGCCGGCTGCTCAGGCGCGTGCACGACCCAGGCCGAATGCGAGAACTGCATGAGGTCCTGCGAAAGCTACATAGCGACTTACGACAACGTCAGCGCCTTTCTGGATGCGATGATCCACGGCCTTACGCCTTCTAACCCCAGCGTAGATCCGAAAGCCGTGACCAACCTCCAGGCCTGCTGGTGCCTCAACTGCTGCGAAGCCGGGAGCCACGGGAACGCGACGCACCCATGCATCTACCCATGCCCTTGCGGCGGGCCGGGACCTAACGTGACGACCACGACCAACGCAGCCGTAAACGACACCGACATCTCTTTCAAGGGAACTATAGGCCAGCTGATCAATAAGCTGAACTACAACGTCTGCGCCCTCCTGAACCTCCTGTGGATCATAATCGGCGCAATAGCGTCGCTGGTACTCATATTCGCCGGGGTCCAGTACCTTACGCAGGAAGAGCCGGATTCCAGGAACAAGGCGCGGGCGAAGATATTATTTGCCATCGGCGGGATATTTATCGCCGTCATCGCCTGCCCGGTGATCGATTACCTTATAGCCGGAACGAACATACTGCCGTTGAGCGGCTCATGCGAGTGCTATAAGCTGATGAATTTCACGCCTAATGTCGTGCCGACGCTTCCGCCTCTCGTGACGATAGTCACGCGGCCTTGGCCTACGTCGACGGCTTACGTTACGACGACTACGCGCGGTTCAACCACCACGACGGGTTCCTCCACTTCGTCCACCACGAGCACGACGTCGACGACGAGCACAACTACGGGGTGCCTGCCAGACTGCCAGAATTACAAGGCGACCGGAACGCTGCCTTCAAAGTTCGACTGGAGGAACGTGAACGGTGTGAACTATATGACTCCGGTGAGGGATCAGGGCCTGTGCGGCTCATGCTGGGCGTTTTCCACCATAGGCTCGATAGAGGGAGTATACAACGTGGAGCAGTGCAAGCCGTCAAATACCGATCTCTCGGAGCAGTATCTCATATACTGCGATTATAACCCGCCGAATGGAAACAGTGGATGCGATGGGGGATGGCCATATCTTGCTCACCCATATATAAAAACAAATGGCGTATGCACCGAGACCTGTTTCCCATATGCGTCTTATAACCAGCAACATGGAGGCGGAACATGCTCTTATTGTATCAACCCGAAAATGTGGACGACGACGAGTGTAATCACGGCCTCCTCGAACGCCGCCGACGTAAAGGCTAAATTGATATGTAACGGCCCATTTTCCGTCTTAGGGTGGAGCACCATGACCGCATTCGGATTGATGCCCATGCACGCCATCACCCTCGCAGGCTGGGACGACAACAGCGCCATATGCCGGACGCACTATTCAACGCCCGGATGCTGGATAATAAAAAACAGCTGGGGGGTACATACCGGAGTGCTTCAGCCCGGGAATTTCTACCATGAGGCAGGATACGCATACATACCTTATAACAGCAACAGCGGGAACGACATAACCTGTAAATCGTACCCGGAATGCGTGCCCTATGCATCCATCGGAATCAAAGCGCCATGAGGCTAAAAATGAAAAAGAGATTGATTTTT
Organism: Methanobacteriota archaeon; assembly: GCA_903930485.1. GTDB lineage: Archaea > Altiarchaeota > Altiarchaeia > IMC4 > QMZM01 > CAIYYO01. The sequence goes on along the minus strand of CAIYYO010000171.1, from coordinate 4,769 downwards.
ATGGGGATATTGGTAACCGCTCTTGCAATATCGGCATGGGGGTACAAAAACCCGGCTGCGGTCTACTGCACCGAGTTGGGATATGATTACACGACAAAACAGACCGCGCAAGGAGACATGGGAGCTTGCAGATTCAGCGACGGGACCGATTGCGAAGCATGGGATTTCTTGCAAGGGGCGTGTGGGATGCAGCACAGCTACTGCTCACAGAAGGGATACCAGCAAAGGACTGGGACAGGGACCGATTGCGGCTCGAGCGATCCTACCGCGGCATGCCTTCTATGCATCATGCAGAACGGCTCTGCCGTCGAAGTCGGCAATGCAATGGACCTTTATTCGAAACTGAATGATATCCCCCCAATGTCCGTACCCCCGACAGCCTCCACAGTCACGCCTGAGACCACACAGACAACAGAACCAACCCCGACAACTCAGGCCCCAGTCACCACTTACCCACTACCTGAGACGACCACCACAACCACGCCTGAGACCACACAGACAACTGAACCAATTCCAACAACTCAAGAGATAATAGTCACCACCTACCCGGAGCCACCGACTACAATAGAAACCCCGACGACCAACCCCGAACCAGAAACAACACCCCCTGAAACCACTCAGACTACAATAAACGCCGGCACGACCACCACCATCATCCCGGCAACAACATCCCCCGCGAAGCCGTTCGACATCCTCTCGTATCTGCCCTATGCCCTGATCCTGATAGTTCTGGCGATCGCGGCCTATTTCATTTATAAGAAAGCCGATGACGACAAAATCAAAAGGGAGAGGGAGGATTTCCTGAAGTGGAAGCAGGAGAAGAAATGAAGGGTTGCTGATTTTTCTTTTCTGAAATTATATTTTATAATGATTTTTTATTTTTGTCTGAGAGGGGGAAAAATTTGACATGGACCTGAAACATATCCGGGAACTGGAAGAGAGGCATTACGCCCACACGTTCAAAAGGCTTCCGCTGGCGGTGGAAAGAGGTCAGGGAATGTATCTCTATGATTATGCCGGGAAAAAGTACCTGGACATGTTCGCAGGCATCGCAGTAGACTCATTGGGCCACGCTCATCCAAAAGTCGTCGAAGCAATCAGCAAGCAAGCGGGCCTGCTCATGCACACGAGCAACTGGCTCTATACCCTGCCGCAGCTCGAGCTCGCGGAACTCCTGTCGGAGATCACCGGCCTAGACCGGTCTTTTATCACGAACGACGGAACGGAAGCAGTCGAAGCCGCATTCAAGCTCGCAAGGAAAACCACCGGCAGAAAGGAGGTCATTTCCATGGAGGGGGCGTTCCACGGAAGGACCATGGGTTCGCTGAGCCTGACCTCTGGAGAGAAATACAGGAAGCCTTTCGAGCCGCTTGTCCCAGAGACCAAGTCCGTGCCCTACAACAACATAGACGAACTGAAGAAAGCCATCAGCTCGAAGACCGCTGCCGTGATAGTGGAGCCGATTCAGGGAGAGGCCGGCGTGATAATACCGGATGCAGACTATTTGAAGCAGGTCAGAGAGCTTACGGAAGAAAAAAGCGTCCTCCTCATCCTCGACGAGGTACAGACAGGATTCGGAAGGACCGGCGAAATGTTCGCATACCAGCATTCCAAAATCCTTCCAGACATACTCTGCCTTGCAAAAGGCATGGGATCCGGCTTCCCGATAGGCGTTATCGTTTATTCTGGAGGAGACTTCAGTCCCGGAGAGCACGGAGGCACGTTCGTCGGCAATCCGCTGGCGTGCGCGGTCTCCAAGACCGTGATAGAGACCATCAGGAAGGACGGGCTTGTGGAGAATTCGAAGAGGATGGGAGATTATCTGCTGAAAAAGCTCCTGGCGTCCGGAGCGAAAGCAAGAGGCAGAGGCCTTATGATAGGCGTCGACGAAGCGAACGGAGAAGAGACCGTTCTCGAACTCATCGGGAAAGGAGTCCTGACCATATATTCAAAGAACACGGTACGAATACTGCCGCCTCTCATCATCGAAAGAAAGCATGCCGACGAATTCCTGACAGCGTTCGGTTCGTTAAAGAAACAAGATGGTTAAAGGAAAGGGTAATCCGAATCCTGCGCCGCCTTCTTCGCGGGGCATCCCATCCGACGAGAGCCTGTGGATGCCGAGGCACTACGGCAAAGAGATAAAGGACAAGGGCGGCCTGGAAGAAGACATCATCTGGAGCGCGGACGAGGTTGTAGACTTCATCTTTCCGAGGGCCTACCAGCCGAAATACCACAAGATATCGACGGATTTCATAAACCTGGTGCTCGAGAACGAGAAAGTCGGAAAAGACGAAATAGGAAAATTCCTGAAAGAAAAGAACTATTCCCGCTCCACACTGGAAAACAAGGTCATACCGAAACTGGTCAGGTTCGGCCTCCTGAAAAGGGAAAGAGAGATAGAAGGAAGCCTTGGAAAAGGAAGGTCATTGATACTTTCAGACTCGTTGACATTCACGAACTACCTGAACAAGATAGGCCATGCATGGAAGTCCACGGTGGCGACGGCAAGGCATAAGAGAAAGAAGGACGTAAATTAAATCTCCTGCGGCCTGTCCCTGACCTCGAGACCCGTATCAGTGAACCAGAGGAAACGCTCGGCGCCGTCGATCTTGGTGTGCCGCATCTTCTCGACGCGTATCTTCCTGAAAGTCGCCTCCTTCGTCCTTTCCAGGGAGAACAGTATTATCCCGTCGCATACGAATTCCGAGACCCCGTCCCTTGAAAGCCCGGCAGAGTTCTTAGGCAGCTCGGATATGAGAAGAGTAGTGGTTCCAAGGTCCCTGATCCTTCTCACGAACCTGTGTATCGCCTCCCGGCTCTCGTCATAGATCGCATAAGCCGACAACGAATCGATCACCAGCCTCTTGGCTCCCATCGTAGAGACTAAGGTGAAAAGACGCTCGACGAACTGCTGCTCGCGCTCGTGCTGCGTCAGAGTATAGCGCCTTTCAGTCACCATCTCCTCTATCTGCTTGAGCCTGGTCTGGTAATCGGCCATCGAGACGTCTATCTCCTCGGCCTTGTCCCGGAGCGTGACCTCCTTCCTTCGGGACTCAAGCTCGGCAAGGTGTGCGCGCATGCTCTCCATCTCGCTAAAATAGACCTCGTTGCCGAGATCGAAGTATTCCATTACGGCGAATTTTCTCTCCTTCGCCGCTTCCTCCAGGTTCCAGCCGAAATTCTCGGAAGCTGTGACAAGGCTCTCTCGCGGCTCCTCGAAAGTGACGTATATGCCGGGCTCTCCGCACAGGACTCCGTGATGGAGGAATTGCAAACCGAAAAGAGTCTTCCCAGTCCCGGGAGAGCCGGAAATAAGTATGGGAGAGCCTTCCGGAAGTCCGCCTGAAACGAGCTTCTCCAAACCAGTCACCCCCACATCAACCCTTTTCACGACCAAAGAAAATCACCTCAAAAAAAGAAAAAAATGAATCACCCGAGGTTCTTCTCGAGCTCCCAGATCTTGACGTTGGTCTCCATAAGCTGCTTCTGGTAATCCTTCACTATCTCCCTGAAGCTTTCCTCGTCGAGCTCCCTCTTATGGTATTTGACCTTGGTCCTCTTGATCAATTCCTCGATATGCTCCCTCTGCTCCTGCAATTTCGTGAGCTCGTCGGCCCTGGCCTCCATCTTCTCCCAGTAGCCCATCTGGAGCTGCTCCCGCCTGGACTTCCAGAGCTGGCTTATCTTCTTCGCCTCCTCCACGACCTGCTCCTTCTCCCTGCCCCGGATATCGGTATTCTCGCGGCTGAAGCCTACGCCCAATGTCTTAAGACTGAAGGAAAAACTCTTCATCTTGATCGGGATTATCCGGGAACGCCTCTCAAGCTGCTCATGGATCCTGGAGATGGCGACGAATATAAGGAGATAGACAAGGACGCCTAAAAGGATGAGGATAAGCACCACGTCCCTCAGACTTAGATCGATTAACGGGGTTGCCATCTTCTATTAATCTATTTTTTCTCTTCCGCAGGCTTGTCAGGGACCGCTTTCGGGGCCTTAATCTCCAGAGAATTGCCCCTGTAAGTCACTTTCAGGCCGTTCGGGTCGATGTCCTTGGGCGTGGTATAGAATGCCTGGATAGGCGGATCGGTGTCTGAATCCACGGTAAGCTTGACGCCGTTCTTCGCTCCCAGGAGCCTGACGTTGTCCTTCTTGGTCATCGAGAGATGCAGCCTAAGCACATAGTCTTCAGGCGTCTCCGTAAAGCTTGGAAGCTCGGAAAGCTCTTCTATCTGCTGCTTCACGACCTTCCATTCCCGCAGGCTCTTGCCGCCCATCACGTATTCGCGGAAATCGTTCTCAAGCTTCTTTATGGAACCCTCCTGTTCCTTGAGCTTCTTCAGGTCGGCATCCAGGCTCTCGGAAAGACGCTGATAGCTCTGCCTCTGCCTCAAAGCCAGGACGACCAGTACCAGAACAATAATCAAAGTGGAAAACAGCAGGATGTCGCTGCCCGACGCCCCTATATCCAAGATGGTATTAGCCATTTTATCGTGAAACATCAATTCTGCCTTACTTCCGCATGCTCGACAGCCTTCTCGCCGCGCGAGATCTTCTCAAGCTTCCTGACAAGGCCTCCAAGCTCGTGAGCTACGTCCTCTCCCTCGCTGGTGAGGTTGACCTTCTTTATACGGCCGTCCTTCTCGAACTCAACGAGGTTGTACTCCTTCAGCTGTGTCAATATCTTCAAAGTATGCGTATAAGTGCAGTCCACTTCCTTGGAAAGGATCGACGCGTATTTTCCGTTCGAATCCTTCAGGCACATG